>CAJOEB010000083.1 GCA_905233775.1 uncultured Alphaproteobacteria bacterium
GCACATAAACAGTTGAATAAAATACTCCTCTTCTTTTTACCCTTACCGCTCAGCTTACATCACTGTTTCAGTTAAAGAAATTTCAACAACAGCGATGCAGCCAAGCATCTTAGGGAAAAGGAGATATTTACAAAGCGTTTAACCAAGGTTATTTGCTATGTTATTCAACTGCGCCAAAATCTTGTTACCGATCATTCGCATACCGGTGATAGCCACGACGGCGATCAAGCTAGCGATAAGCGCGTATTCGATAGCGGTTGCACCCTTAGACTTCTTTTTCAAAAACTTGGATATCGCAGATATCATCTTAAAACTCCCTAATAAAAAATATCTTCAATATTTGTATTAAACGACATTAAAGTTACTAAAGAATTAACAACCAAATTTTTTTTCAAAAAAATTTTTATTTCTTCGATCGAAAAAACGGAGTAAATGGAAGAATTAAACACCCGCTCACAAAAAACACTGATGAATCAATAATTGCGCGTATAGGAGAATCGAGTATCGCCAGCATACAAAATCCTACAGAAATGACTCCAAGAATGATTTTTAATATATTTTTTTCTTTGAACATAATTTTTAAATAGACTGCGCAGCACATAATATAGACGATCAAAAATACTATAACGGAAAAATTGATTATGTAGCTTATCTGATCTGCAAAGTTTTCTTGTTTTGTAAGAATTAATATCGGAACCAATCCAATTGAGCTTATTAAAACACTGATATACGGCGAATCTTCCTTACTTTTTTTTGCGAAAAATGCCGGAAGAAGTTTATCTTGCGCCAATCCAAGTGATATTTGAGCAGAAGTAAGAACCCACGCATTTAAAGTCCCTATACAAACGATAGAAGCAACAGATGAAAGCAGCAATGATACGTTCTTACCTGCAACAACGTGGATTGCATCAACAAACGGAGCCGAGCTTTGTGCGAGAATAGCGCTCGGAACAACTCCCATAACAGCGGCATTGTTGATAAAATATACTATAGCAACAGAACAAGTACCTAAAATTATTGCTCTTGGAATGGTTTTTTCCGGATTTTTTACTGAACCTGCCGGAGTTGTTGCACATTCTACGCCTATAAATCCCCAAAAACATAATATTGTTACTATGCTAATCAATTTTTGCACAGAAGCCGAAGCTAAATCTTTTGAAATAGCTATACAGGAAGAATCGAAGCTCTGAAGCAAAATTATCGGAACAACTACGAACGGTATAAATTTCAAAAGAGTAAGCGCGAATTCGATCTGCCCTGACAATTTTACGCTCTTACAATTGATTGCGGTTATTATAGCCAACAAACATATCTCTGTAACTAAATTAGTATTAGGTGATGGATTATCGAAGAACGGATTAAGATACGCTACGGCAGATACAACAACAACCGAAGTACTTACCCATGATACCAACCAATATGCCCAACCAATGAAAAATGCCGGAAGCATACCAAAGCCTTTTTTTACATATATATGTGGTCCGCCGGTTTGAGGAAAACGTGCGCAAAGCTCAGAGAAAATAAGGGCAAGCAATATTGCTCCAAATCCGGCAATACACCAGCCGTATATTCCAAACATTCCGTATGGAGCTAAGACAGAAGGCAGCATAAATATGCCGGAACCTATCTGACTACCAAATACTATGGCGAAAACCGCCCAAAATCCCATCATTTTTTTCGACATAACTATGTTTTTCTCCTAAGCATGGTTAGCGGAATCTGATTTTTTCTCTTTCAGGCTTTGAAATACTGCTGAAATAACATCACGAGTGGACATTTTGTTTATCTGATCTATAGTCCAAGTTGGAATATCATAGTATTTTAAGCTGGTCATTGAAAATTTTGTGCGCATTATTCCCGATGCTATATCGGATTTCTCGAGTGATTTAAATGCGACTAATATTTCTTCAGTATCAATATCATTATTGAATGTATAATCAAACTTAATATCTTCTCCTTTTCTTAAATAGAAGGAATTACATACAGTGTTTAAAATTCCCTCAGCATTGTTAGCTGTATTTTCAGGAAATATCGAATATATATCAGCAGAAACATAATGCTCTTTCAAAGAAAATGATATCAGTTTTATAAGTGGATGAATAACATCATTCCGACTGTAATATCGATTATGAAAACCATCTCGGCTATCGCTTTCGCTTGGTAAAACAACTTTATCTCCGGATACAACAGCGGAAGTTATACGTTCAAATATTCCCGAAAAATCCGTTATACAATCAGGCAGTCGTATAATCCTAAATTTTGTTTGTGTTCGTTTTCTTACGGAATCAATACACTGAACTACTAACTCACCTAATCTTTGAGTGGCTCCTGCCCAATCATTTGTATTAAATGCGCCTACTGTTGATAGCATAAACACAAATTTTATTTTCAGTTTTTGAGCTGTTTCGACTATTTCAGATACATTAAAGACATTTTTTACAAATGCTTCCTTCAAATTATCTTCGCTCGATCCCAAATGCAGAAGAGGCATATTGAAAAACAATACATCAGGTTTCATATCGATATTTGAAAACAGATTTTTATCTGCAATTTTTATTCGGTGTTTCTTTTCTGATGATTTTTTAGAAAATTCTATCTCAACTTCTTGCATTAAATAATCTGATTCACAAAAAATCGTAAGATCAGCTACATCAGAAAGCGCGCAAATAAGATCAAACACACTTTTTCTGCCATCATAAAATATCCAAACACGCTTACTTGCAAAAACCTCTTGAAGCATCTCTTTTTCTTGTGGAGAAATCGTAATTGCATCAAAATCTTTAATAGAAATCGGAGCTAAAAACAATTCCGAATTCCGCAAACCTACCTTAAACAACGGCAAAGAAAAATCAGCAGAAATATTTGTAAGTTCCGATAAAATTCTTGCGTTATTTTCTTTCGGAAAATACAAAATCCGTCGTGGAAACGGGAAAAATGACAGCCGATTAAACCTCGTGAGTTTTCTTCTAAGTTTTTCTATAGCTTTCTGCTCTCCGTTTTCTAATGTAATCAACTTCAATATTTTGTATTTTCTGCTAAAGAAAGATTTTATCAATTCGGCTTCTACAGAACCATCGCACACAACATATATTGGAATTCTGGAAGAAAATAAAAAGCATCCGCGTAAGTACTCAGCACAAACAAATTCTGAGAAAATGATAAGTCCGAAGCTCACTAATGCAACAGCAAATGAGTTATTAATAAAAATAATCGGAGCCGCACAAGCAGTAACGCCTACGACTATTCTATATCTCGAAATATCAGCGATTTTATCCATAAACCAAAAATAAATCGCAAGATATATACAGAGCAGAGAAAAGACTTCTTGTGACAACTGTGACCATGATAACTTCGGATAGACAATAGCAGACACGATAATGTACGGTAACAACAATGCTGCTAAGTTGTACAAATGTTCGCTTTGATCTTTAGAAAGATTAATCGCCGGTAGTGGTATTGGTGGTAATTGTATGTCAGGTATATGGATACCTTTCGCAATTGTTTTTATACGTTCAACTAATAATTTTGTTTCTCTTCTTAAAAATTTAAGTATTTTTTCTAAACTATGCATATGTTCATCTACCTGTAATGACTAGCATTAAGAAAGTATAAAGGATATTTATATAGAATATAAGTGTTGTATAGTTTTTTTGTTGGTGTAGTACAATGAATTGTTATTCTTATAAAAAAATCGGTTTTATCGGAGCGGGTTGTTATGGAACGGCAATTGCTCAGAGTATGAGCGTACGCGCGGAAAAAATTATGCTTATAACTGATTCGCAAACAATAAATGATGATATAAATTCCAGGCATGTTAGTAGTGTACTGGGTAATGCAAAGCTAAGCGAAAACATCTCATGCGCTATCAATGATTACTCCGCAATAAAAGATTGTGAGGTTCTTTTTATTACTGTTCCTGTAGGTGCAGTCGTTACTGTATGCAATCTGATAAAAGAAAATGCAATCAAATCGCCTGTTATTCTATGTTCAAAAGGAGTTGATACGGAAAACGCTCGTTTGATCAGCGAAGTAGTGGAAGAAATTATCGATAACGATCTTTTTGTTTTTTCCGGACCTTCATTTGCAATTGAAGTTGTACAAGGTCTGCCTTTTGGTGTTAATTTGGCTGGTAAAGACACGCAATTAGCATATAAAATTGCTGAGAAATTATCATCTGAAGCATGCACAGTGAAACCAATAACCGATTATATAGGATTGCAAATAGCAGGAGCATTCAAAAATATATTGGCGATAGGTTGTGGCATGAAACGTGGGTTACATCTGGGAAACAATGCAATTGCAAAATTTATTGTAGATGGTGTTGCAGAAATGGTACAGTTAGCTACAAAAATGGGAGGTCAAAAAGATACTTTCTCCGAATTAGGAGGCATCGGAGACATTATTCTAACATGCACAAGCGAACAGTCGCGTAACGAACGTTTCGGAGAGCATTTGGCAGCCGGTGGTACACTGAGCAACTGGGAAGGACCTCTTGCGGAAGGCGCATTTGCCGCAAAAGGTATTCCGGTATTCGCAAATAAATATGACGTTCAATTCAACGTATTTGATGAGATATATAAG
>CAJOEB010000084.1:0-1192 GCA_905233775.1 uncultured Alphaproteobacteria bacterium
AAAAAAGAGCACGTTAAAAGTATTTTCATACTGTTTTGTTTGTTGATCATTTTTTCTGCAATTGTTTTTGTATGTTCACGCGGTTATTGCGGCTATTAAAGATAACATACCCCACGGGAACAACGAGTAAAGTCAGCAATATTCCGCTAATTCCTCCAAAAACCTCAACAACTCCAAGATTTTGGCGGCTAACACAGCTTGCGCCAGTTGCCAGCATCAAAGGAATTGCACCTGCAACTGTCGAAATTCCCGTCATCATTATAGGACGAAGGCGCAATCGAGCAGCTTCAAGCAGAGCTTGTTTCATTTCCATTCCGGATTCTCGCAATTGATTAGCGAATTCGACAATAAGAATGCCGTGTTTAGAATTCAGTCCTATCAGCATTATTAAACCTATCTGAGAATAAATGTTCATGGTGTATCCAAGCAAATATAAGGCAACCAATGCGCCGAAACCGCCCAACGGAACGCTCAACATAACTATCAGCGGATGTTTAAAGCTCTCGAATTGCGCTGTCAATGCCAGATATGATATCAAAATCGCTAAAGAAAATATGAATAACATACTTCCATCTGATTCTTTGAAATCTTTAGACTGTCCTCTGTAATAAATTTGTGCATAATCCGGAAGTTTCTTCTTCACTTTTGTTTCAATAAAATTCAAAATATCGCTCATTGAATATCCATCGTTTATATTTCCGGAAAAAGTTATACTGCGTGTACGATCATGGCGAGTAAGCGAACTTGGAGTTCCGGATTCTGCGATATCTATTATATTATCCAGTGGTACGAGTTCTCCATTGTCGGATCTTACATACATATTTGAAACATCTTGCATATCCGAACGACTTTCATGATCCGCCTGCAAAATAACATCGTATTCGCGTCCGCCATCGATATATGTAGTTACCGTTTTTGATCCCAGCATAGCTTCAAGAGTTGATCCGATCGTTTTTGCGGAAACTTTTAAATCGCCGGCTCTATCTTTGTTGATATTTACGAAAAATTTCGGAGTAGTTTCTTTGTAATCGCTATCTATATCTGCAACTCCAGGATACTGAGCAAGTTCTGCTAGGATTATGTTTTTCCACCTTGCAAGCTCATTGTAATCAGGACCACCAATGACAAATTGCAGAGCATGCGAGCCACTGGCACCTATACCCATAGGAAGGATTGGAGCGGCTCTGACTCC
>CAJOEB010000084.1:1296-5811 GCA_905233775.1 uncultured Alphaproteobacteria bacterium
CCGTCTCCGCCTCCAAATCCAGGAACAGTTGTCATGATATTTTTTACAATGCCTTTACCGAGAACTGGACGAATTCTTTTCAAGATTTTCTCTACATAATTGCGCATAGCATAGTATCCAGTTCCTTCCTGTGCTGTTATTTTTAAGAACATTGCATTACGATCTTCTTTTGGTTCATATTCAGATGGAAGTATGTTGAAAAACAGCGCAACGGTAGTGGTTATTGCAAAAAATATCAAAATAACTTGTTTTTTATAATTCAATAAGTTGCTTAGGGTGTTTTTATAAAATTCTCCGCTGATTTTTACTATATAATTGACCAGATTATTAAATTTGTTTTCCGCTCTCGATGCTTTTAAAAATTTAGAGCACAGCATTGGAGTTAATGTTAGCGCGACAAGAGAAGACAAACAAACTGCTGTCGACATTGCAACAGAGAATTCCGTAAACATCTTTCCCGTTTTCCCAGGAAGCATTGATATGGGAAGAAATACCGATAACAAAACCACAGTTGTGGATATTACGGCAAACAAAACTTGATTTGATCCTCGCACTGCTGCGTCGAGTGGTGTTGATCCGTCTTCTATGTGTCGCTGAATATTCTCCAAAACTAATATCGCATCATCTACAACAATACCGATCGCAAGTACCATCGCAAGTAATGTCAGCATATTAATACTATAATTGAGTGTATTCAGGACTATAAAAGACCCGATTATTGATACGGGTACCGTAACGGCGGTTATTATGGCGGCTCTTATGGATCCTATAAACACAAAAATAATCAAAAACACCAAAATCGCGGCAATAAGCAACGAGTAAAAAACTTCTGAGATTGATTCATTTATAAATTCCGATTCGTCTCGTAATATTTTCATTTTCATGCCTTGCGGAAGGCTTTTTTGTAGAGTTTTTATGAGTTCGCGAACATCTTTCGATATTTGGATAACATCAGCGGTTTGCGATTTCGATACTTGTATTGCAACTGATGGTTCGCCGTTAGCTTGAAAAAAACTTCGATTTGACTTTGTATCGATAACGACCTTAGCAATATCAGAAATTCTTATTGGATTTCCTTCTTTATCGCGTGAAATTATTATACACATAAAATCTTCCGGAGAAGTATATTGTCGATTAATGGTTATAGGAAACTCCAGATATTCGGATTCAATTCGTCCTGCCGGATATTCGACATTTTCCGTTTTTATAGCATTTTCAACGTCGGTAACGGTGATATTGTGTGCAGCAAGTTGCTCTCGGTTCAGCCATATTCTCATGGATTTTTCTTGATTTCCGCCGATATCAACCGACGCAACTCCCTCTATTACCGAAAATTTATCAAGCAAGTATCTGTTCAAGTAATCTGTGATGTCCATTGCAGACATTGGTGCTGATACCGCGATCATCATGCATGGAAAACCGCCCGTATCGAATTTTCGCATTACAGGAAGATCCGCGCCGTCAGGAAGTTTGTTATAAATTCTGCTGACACGATCTCGTACATCATTTGCTGCATTATCGAGATCTCTATCTACAGAAAACTCAAGCTTAACATTAGAACGACCATCTTTACTGGTCGATTGAATATTATCAAGCCCTTCAATTCCCGCTACAGCATTTTCCACCTGTTGCGTGATTTTCGTCTCAATGATACTTGCAGATGCGCCTGTATAGGTCGTAGATACGGATATAGTAGGAATTTCAATATTTGGATATTCTCGAACGCCTATTTTTCTAAGGTTAAGATAACCAAAGAGCAAAATCAGTATCATCAAAACTATTGTGGTAATCGGGCGTTTTATGGATATATTGCAAATACTCATGTGTCACCCGATTTTGTATCTGAATTTGCACGTAAATTTGTATCTGTATCTGAATTTGGAATTGAATGTGCATCTAAATTCGTATTCATATTTGAAGCTGTATTTGAAATACTAACCTTATCGCCATCAGATAGCTTTACAACTCCCTCCGTTATTATTGTTTCGTTTGCCTTTAAGCCGTTTGTTATCTCCACGCATCCATTTTGCCGTAAACCAATCTCAACGGATGTTTGTTTGACTTTGTCGCCTTCAACAAGCAGAAATACGTGGTGCTTCTCGCCTATACTGAATACAGCACTTTCCGGAACAAGAATAGCATCACGATCCTGCATCTCTATTGTGACATTGAGCATCATACCGGGACGTAATAAATATTCGTCATTATTTATGATACCTCTTACAGAGAAACTACGAGATACCGGAGATATTCGTGGAGAAACTGCGTCTACTGTTCCGCAAAATTTTCGTCCGGATATTGCAATGCTTGTCGCTGTAATCTTGCAGTGTTTGTTTATTAATGAGAAATATTTCTCAGGTACCGAAAAATCCACTTTTATTTTTTTTATACTATCCAAAGTTGTGATTACCGTTCCGGGAGTTAAAAGCGAACCAACGCTTATTCGGCGTATTCCGAGCATACCATCAAAAGGAGCTACAATAGTACCTTCATTTATCTCTTCCTTTATCTCCTCAATACGAGCTTGGGCATCAAGTAGTTTTGTGTTTTGTATATCATACTCTTTTGCAGCGATAATTTTCTTATCTTTCAACCCGGATAGACGATTTAGCTCTCTTTGTTGCTCCTGTAAGTTGATTTCTGCTTGTTTAAGAATGGCTTTTTGTTTATCGACGTTCAATTGAACTAAAACGTCTCCTTGCTTTACCAGAGTACAATCAGAAAAACTTATTTTAGTAATTTTTTGAGTAATACTGGAAGTTATATCAACGGATTCATTAGAAACAGCAGTTCCTATGAACTCCAAAATTGTATGCATTTTTGAAACTTTCGCTTTACCGGCGCTAACAACTGATTGCTTATGGTACCGTGTACTGCTGCCAAAAAATGAATTTTTACAAATGCGATATGCAAAAAACGCAATAAAAATGGAAATGATCGCAAGCCATAAGTAATTGTTATTAGTTTTTTTGATCATTTCATCACCATATCACTAAATTATCGTATTATTCCGACTATTTACTCTGACTATTCCAGCTCCTAATACCTAAATATATTCCAATTTAATGTTCCAATTCTTAAAATTTCAGCAAATATCATTAGAGTTATTGCGAAAGTCATTTATGCATTTTTTATGTACTCATAATCAGCGTCTTCCAAATGCCATTTTCGACTTTCGCAAAATCCCTATTGTATTTATGAAGTCAGTTATAACAAAAAAAGAATAACAAACTGTTAATTTTTTCAAAAAAAGAAAAATATATACAAAAGGAAACAAAAAAGCTTGAGAAATGAAGAAATAAATAGATAGAATAGATAAATATAACAGACGAAAACAACAGAACCATACTAAGTTACCAAAAAGGTTCCTTAGTATGGCTATGAATAAGTTTTATCTGACCGATAAAGGCTGGTTACTCTGTTGCAATGCTTGCTGCGCTGTTGCTAATGCAGTATTAGCTTGATTTAATGATTGTTGAGCTATTTGTTGAGCAGTATTTACTTGCTGTAGTGCCTGTTGTGTATCTGCAGATGGTGTAATTTGTTGTGCTAATGTTGTTACTATTGTTACTTGTTGCTGTATCATTGCTATATAATTTTTTATATTTGCCACAGCTTGTTGCGCCACTGCCACTGCACTCTGTGCTGTTTGACGTGCAGGAGCTATTTGTTGTACAGTTCTCCTTGTCGCTACTGCTTGTCGTGCAGCTGTTGCTTGGGCTAAGGCTGTAGTAGCTGTATTTTTTGCTGTAGTTGCTTGTTGTATCGCAGTAGTTACAGCAGCTTTCATTTGTTGTAATACTTGTTGCTGTTGAGCTGCCAATTGCTGTGCCGCTTGCTCCTCAGCTTGTTTTTTTGCTGCTTCTGCTGCCGCCGCTTGTTGTGCAGCTAAGTCTGTAGTTTGTGTCTCATTTAAATTGACGGCTGTTGCAGGAGTGCCTTGAAAAGTTACAGGTGCTGTTGTCGTGTTATTCGGTGTTGTGGATGAATTTCCATTAAACATCCAGTTTCCTTCTTCCGATGAACTGCTACTGGATGGTGCTGTTCCTGTTGACGAATATTCAGGTGTAAAGTTTGAACTTGTTGCTACAGTCGCTCTCGGATCATCTTTACCCATCAAACATTGTAAAATCAGGATAATACCAAATGTTTTCTTTGCTCCTTCTACTACAGGAGTACCGGATTTCGTCCAGAATTGATCCGGAAGGTTTAAATTTAAGAATGTTTCTTTGAATACAGCAAATTTATCTTGGTTCAATAACTCGCTTAAATTCGAAAATGTTTCTAAATCATAATTAGGCAAATTCTGTACTGAATTAATGCTTCCAACTGTATCATATTTTTGTGTCCAGTAAGATACCAAATTTGTTGTTTTCTTTGTAAGAGTTTTTTCGTTTTCACACTGATATATATCTATTAATGCTTTTTCTAATAAGCTCAATAACTCGTTGAATGTCTTTTCCGCTTTAGTTTTACTGAAAGTCGATAGTTTTTTGGTAAAAGCTTTTTTTGCTG
>CAJOEB010000085.1 GCA_905233775.1 uncultured Alphaproteobacteria bacterium
AAAATTTTCAGCGTTGATATAACAGGATATAATAAGCATGAAGTTGCAACTCCTCTTGAGGCAATAGATCCTGAGTGGTCGGCAAATGCAAAAAGGTAGTATAAAAAAGATAGATAAAATTAGCTTATTAGAGTTCTGTGTATGTAAAGAGTTTGTATTGAAATAGTATGATGATATACGTAAATTATACTATGTCTTTGAGACTTAACTGATAGAGTTCTTGAGTTTAATACGCGATTTGCAGTCAGGAGCCTCAAGACTTACGATAATCGAACGGTTGGGAGAGCGTAAGTGCTCGTACACAAGGGAGAAGTAAACATGATAAACGTAGGTTGTGATATTGGAAAAAGCAATTTGGATGCGTATTTCAATGGAAAATTAGGGAGGTCCAAACAATAAAACAGGAATATCTAAATTTGTGAAACATTGCCTTGATGAATCGCGAATGATTTTAGAACTATCAGGAGCACTTATTAACGATATTGCATGACAAGAATATAACGCTGTGGTGAATATATCTGCTTTGACAGAAACTCTGTATGGTGAATCTATAATTAGAACAAAAAGAGCTATAGAAACAAATATAAAATCAAATCCATATACAAAATTGCCTGCTTCATTATGTAAGAGCAAAGATGGTATATCCGTCGATATTAAACAATTGGTACAGATCTTATGTATATTTTAAATCATACAACTGCTGTACCTACGGAAAGTGATGAAACTAATCAAACTCTTGAAAAATTGTATCAAACAATTCATGAGTTGCTATTACTACTGAAATGGCAATAGCTGTTGATGAAGCAGAGAATTTTAATACAGCAATAGATACTATTGTCACCGTTAATACTCTGTAGATACCACTTATTTCCTAAAAGGGTTATCGAGACTATTGCGGCTGGTCGTGTAACTGAGAATAACTTTTCAAAATACAAGCGGCAGTTATGGTACTATTTTCGCTTCTGATAACTAAAATAATCATAGCGGCAACTTAAGAAGAACTTGGTATTAAACATTTCTCGCGTTTAGTATAACAAGCACTAAGACTAATTCAGAAGGCTTTTTTATATCGTTTTTTTATAGCATGTTTGATATTTCATTTATTCGTATTCATTTATTATCTCTAATATATTTGAAGCAGTTTCATCTATTTTTACATTCTCGATACAAAATTCGAATTCATCTTTATGTTGCATATCTTCTGTTATCATTTCCATTCGATGCGCTATAACTTCTTCTGAATCTGTTCCACGCCCTCGAATTCGCGTTTCCAAATCATTTATTGACGGAGGTACAAGAAAAAAGCCAATAACCTGTTTTTTTAACGTATGTTTTATCTTCAAATAACCTTTCCAATTAACGACAAGTAATGAATTCAAGCCGTTATCTATTTTTTCTTTTATTGTTGAGAGCAAAACACCATAATAATTACCATATACTTCAGCATATTCTGCAAAATCTCCGTTATTTTTGTGTTGCAAAAATTCATTCACACTGATGAAGTAATAATCTGCGCCGTTAATTTCTCCTTTTCGTATTGCGCGTGTCGTACAAGTAATAATCCTGGACAGTTTTTTTTCGCGTTTCAAAATCTCACTCGCAACAGAAGTCTTTCCCACTGCAGAAGGACCTGAAATTACGAATAAAAAACCTTGTTTCATCACTTCATAACATCCGCAAACGATGTAGGCATAGAATCAGGCTTGGATATTGTATAAGTTCCGAATACTCTAAACTCTACCCTACTAATCTTCGACTTATGCAGTATACCATTTGTAATTGTTTTATTGTGAAATTTCTTTTTTATCGGAAATCCTATTTCTGCGCCGGCACCAAGTTTCTTGTTAATTCGATATTCTCCGCCTAACGCAAGATTTGGCGCAATTGTGTTTACATTTAATTTAGCAAAATCATTCCCGTTCAAAGTGTATGTGTATTTTCCTGATATCCTGGCTATACTTAGTTTCAAATATGCTACACTTCTGCGCTTTCTAAATAAATATCCGACTTTTATTCCCAAAGACGGAGTAAAAAAATCTGTTTGCAATTTTGCTGTTTTGTTTTCTCCGTTAACAGCTGAATCTAATCCCGGATTAATATCATGCCAGCTGCTTTTTTTTTTCTTTTTTGGGGCTATTTCCGTTAATAGTTGGATCCCGAGGAATAATTTATTTTTGAAGGATTTTGCGTATTCTACTCCCGCCGTAAGCGCGAATATACTCATTTTTTGCGTTGCGGATGAAGTTGCATTTGCTACTGACGTTTCAAATTTTTCAGGACCGATCAATATTCCCAAAATTCCCTTAAATCCATCAGGAGACGCAGCTTTATCTATGGTTTCCTGGCTGATTTTTGCACTGACAACCGGTCCTCCTTTACCTGCAGCATCGTTAGCTTTTACTGAAACAAATAATAATGATGAACAACAAATACAACACAAAAACTTTTTCATGGTAATTCTCTCTTTCTTGTTACAGAATAACATACAATTTTGAGATTTTTAATAAAAAATAAACTAATTTAATTAAAAATTTATAATTATGCTAATAAATTGGATAAAAAAATATAAAATTGAACTGGTAATTTTATCGATAGTAATTATCGTATTTACCGCTTCTTTGTATTTGCAAATGTACGGATTTTTCATGACATTTACAGATACAGATGATTACATGCGCGTTGTTAGAATTCGCAATTTCTTTGAAAACCATGACCTGTTTGATAATGTTATAAAGCGATGTAACTTTCCTTACGGATGCAGTCTGCATTGGACACGCTTTTATGACTTTTTCTTAATTATTCCTTCTTACGTTTTGAGCTTTTTTACGGATTCAACAAATAACGCCATAGATTACGTATGTTTTTGCATTGGTCCTATTATTCGCATAATAACTGTCGGTGTTCTTCTGAAAATAATGCACAAATTCATGAACAGAGATAACGCATTTTTGTGTCTTGTCTTGTTCGCTGTAAATCCAATTATCGCTGCTAACGGAAATTTCGGTAGACCTGATCATCACTCATTTATCGTTTTGTTTATTACTTTATTCCTATTAAAAATAATATCCGCAATTGAAAACGGTTTTCATAAAGATTGGATAGGTACTGCAAGAATTAGTACTTTATGTATATGGATATCTCCGGAAACACTCATTCCCTTACTGCTCGTTGATGGGATTTTGTTCTTGTATGCATTTGTTCAAAAAAATAAAGAAATAAGCGAAAGAATTTATGGCTTTTTATACAAAAAAAGTATGGAAGTCGCTTTATGGATAGGACTGATCATTCTTCTATCAACAGATAAAGATATTTTACTTCTCGGAATTTTACTTCTAGCATGGTTAAAAAATCGAAGAAATACAAACATTACAAAAGCAAGCGGAATTATCCTATTCTTATGGATGATTTTACTATGGTTTCTGCCTATCAAACCGATTTTGTACGATGAAATATCTATTGTTCACTTCGCATTATATATAAGTGTAGCATCTTGTTTCGCCGGTTTTGCTGCCATCAAGAATATTACCATTTTGCGAACAATATGTATCCTTTTATCTTGCGGAGGTATATTTCTGCTATGCTATCCGAAATTTATTTTTGGAATGGGAGCTGATATAAGTCCATATGTAAAAAGCATTTGGCTTTGCAGAATAGGTGAAATGCAATCCCCGTTTCAAACAGGTGATGAAATCTTTTTTATACTCCATGCTGTTTTTATTATTGCTGCAATAGTTAGCAAAACACGCGAAATATTTATCGGAAAATATAAAAACGATCATACAAAAATCCTTTTTTGGGTAATGATGATTGTATTGTCACTTGTTTACTTGGTATTCGCAGGTTTTGCGAACAGAATGCTTTTATATTCATCTTTATTCGGATTGCCGTTATTGGTCGATCTGGGAATGAACAGCCTTTATACAAAAAAGCTGCATAGATTAATCAGAATATTAATAACATTTTTTATAACAATTTTGTTCATATTCTGCTCAACATCATTAGATAACGATGATGAACCTGAAGATACACCCGAAAAATGCGGATATACCAGCAAGGAACTGTTTACAGAAATAGACAAACTCAGTCCTACTCCCGTTACAATTATGGCGCACTCAAATGATGGACCGGCAATACTGTACTATACAAAGCACAACGCCGTTGGAGCTCCTTATCATAGGCAAGAGGATGGAATTGTTGCATCATATGAAGTTATGGAAGATGAGTATAATGAAGACAATGTAAAAGATATTTTATCAAAAACAGATTCCACTTATATTTTTATAAGAAAATCAAATAACGAACCTGAAAAACACAAAAAAAATGCAAGTAGAAAACCTTCACTTCCGAATATGATTATCTCCGGAGAATTTCCATCATGGATTACTATAGAGAAACTACCGAAAAAATTTAACAATGTAGTTATTGCAAAAATAAATAGAGAGAAAATGAAGTAATTTATTGTTATA
>CAJOEB010000086.1 GCA_905233775.1 uncultured Alphaproteobacteria bacterium
TGGCGGAGAGGGCGAGATTCGAACTCGCGATGCAGTTCCCCGCATACACCCTTTCCAGGGGTGCGCCTTAAACCACTCGGCCACCTCTCCAACAATGCTAATATTATATAACTTTGGTATTTCTACAATCCAAATACCTGCTTAAGTAAACATTCTAATTAAAATTAAGTCAACCATATAAATTGAAAACTTTATAAATTATTATCTGTTAATAATAATGAATTGGCTAATGAAAGAACAAAATTATGTGGGTAAGTAAAGCTCCATCGAACATAGCTCTTATAAAATATATGGGAAAGAAAGAAAACAATATTCCTTGTAATGTCTCGCTATCGTATACATTAGAAGAATTCTTTACTGAAGTAACGCTTGAACAAACACATAATAATTGTGATCAATTTATTACAAATGAATTATCTGAATCGGAAAAAGCAAAATTTTTAAACCATTTGAAGTACATAAAAGATATTTGTAAATTTTGTGGTTTTTTTGCTGTTACTTCCAAAAATTCTTTTCCGAAATCAGTCGGAATAGCCAGTTCTGCGTCAAGTTTTGCTGCATTAACTATGTGTGCGTTTAAAGCTATATCAGATATTCAAGGAAGTAATATTCCGTCTTTCGAGTATATGAGCACTGTTAGTAGACGAGGATCCGGATCTTCATGTCGTTCTTTCTTTTCTCCATGGTGTATATGGAAAAGCGATAAAGCAGAAAAAATTGATATTCCGATTGAAATTAAGCACGAAATCATTTTAATAAGCAAAGATAAAAAAGAAATTTCATCTAGCGAAGCACACAAGAGAGTACAAACAAGCATGCTTATAGAAGGTCGAGAAAAACGTGCTGAAAAAAGGTGCAGGAGTTTGATATCTGCTTTTAGAAATGGAGAATGGAATAAAGCATATCAGATTTGTTGGGAAGAATTTTGGGATATGCATGCTTTATTTGAGACATCTGATCCAAGTTTTGGGTACTTTTTGCCGGAAACATTAAATGTTCTTTTAAAAATACGAAAATTTTGGAAGAAATACGGAGATGGTCCAATAGTTACGATCGATGCAGGACCGAATATTCATCTTTTATGGAGAAAAGAAAATTATGGAAAATTAAGGGATATGCTAGTGTTGTGATTGTATGATTTATGTCAGGTATTGATTTTTATTATAAAATAGTGTATTTACTGGATCCGATATGCCTCTGTGGCGGAACTGGTAGACGCGACAGACTCAAAATCTGTTATTCGCAAGGATGTGGGGGTTCGATTCCCTCCAGAGGCACCAATAGTTACATCAATCTTTTTTTTATTTCATTTTAATAGTCTGATGTTCATTTGATATTTTATTATCTGTAATTTATTCGCAATAAAAAATTATTTTAGATAAATCAAGCTCTGAATCGAACATTATTGCAAAAGAATTTTACGATCCAGAGCTGTAAAACAAGAAAAACGCAAAGATTTTAAAATGCTTCAAAAACCTGTCTCAAGAATTGCATAAATTTTACGTTATCTTCCTTACATGATGTGCTTAACACAAGCCGAGTATTAGGAAAATCTGAGCTGGATATTACAGCGGCTTCAGATGTCGTGTCATGATCATTTTCTGCCTCTGTTGTTTCTCCAAATAGTTTTCTCATATTAGCATAAGCAATATCTTCAGGAAGATTGACTTCAGTTGTTTCAAGTTTAATGGATAAACCCAGAACAGAAAACAATTGCAGCAGCCTTTATTGACTTCAGTTGTTTCAAGTTTAATGGATAAACCTCGCATAATTCTACGTAATTGATTTATTCTTAATCGTCTTATTTGTAGCGTTCTTTCATCAATATTAGTACCAACACACGAAACCCAATCAGCAAATCCTTTAGCTAAACAGTAACGAGCTGAAAAAACTGTAATATCACAAACAAAGGGACTCCAATTCACCATATTCGTTTCTCCAGGAGCAAGACTACGACAAGATCCTCCAAAAAAATACATAAAAGAATAAAAATCAAAAGGAAATCTTGCATATTCTGTGCTAAATACAGGTCGATGCTCTGCAATTCGCTCTTGTATCAGTCTATATTCCATTATTGAATTCATCGGGGAGATATTGGTTAAATTACTTAAAATACCTTCACATACTCTAACAATATCATCACTAAGCGTATCACAAAAAGCTCCTAATAAAATCCATTCTTGAGCGTCATCTTCTGCTGCTGTATCTATACATTTCTTTTTAAAAGCCTTCTCTCGCGCAGTTATCTGATCATCTTGATTGACCTTAAATAAGAGACATGACCTTCTGACCATTGTTCCCAAAAGGTTTACTATATTGCTTTCGATATCAGTACACGCTATGCTGTTTGGTGTTCCTAATTGAGATAACTTCTCTAGCTGCTTAGCAAATGTTTCATATCCGATTGTCTGCGGTTTAGTATTATCCGGTGCAAGTACCACCATTTCCATTGCTGAATAATCGTCCACCGACTCCTGTAGTGATACAAATGCCATATCCATTACCGAACAATCGCATATAACACTGGCAGTTGCTACTGTAAATGCCAGTTTTTTTAGTAAGTTTATTAGTTTTTACCTCCATATTAAATATTAATAATATTATATAGATGTAAAATACCCACCCCCATATGTTTGTCAATAGAAAAAAAATAGAAAAAATATGTTTTTTTGTTTCTTTATTCGTTTATTTCCGCATTCGTGACTACCAATTGTACATCATCATTGTCTTCAAGTAGATCTATCAGCTTACCAAGCGTCTCTGCTGCCGACGTATCAACGGGAACGGTATTTTTTGCTTTCCATGTAATCCTTGCCTCCATAGGATCACCGAATTTTTTCGATAGTCCGTCTCTAACCGCAGAAAGTTGCTCAATTGAACATGTTATTTCATGTACTTCTTCGTTGGATTGTATATCCTCAGCACCGCAATCAATAGCTGCTTCAAACATCTCATCTTCTGATGCTACATCGCTCTTGTACAGTACATATCCGACATGATCGAACTGAAAACTGACGCTGTTTTCTTCGCCAAGACTGCCGTTATATTTTGTAAATGCCGAACGAACTTCAGGTGCTGTACGTTTCTTATTGTCAGTCAATCCTTCAACAATAATTGCAACACCGCCCGGACCGTATCCTTCATATCTTACAAATTGGAAGTCTGTATCATCTCCGCCACCCTGCGCCTTCTTTATAGCACGCTCGATGTTGTCTTTCGGCATGTTTTCCGATCTTGCGCTGAGCAACGCCGATCTCAGTCTGGAATTACTTTCGGGATTTGCTCCTCCCTCTTTTACTGCAACCGTTATTTCTCGGGATATCTTCGAGAAAACTTTCGCACGTTTGGAATCCTGCGCGCCTTTTCTATACATAATATTCTTAAATTGTGAATGTCCGGACATGATACAAATAACCTCAACGCAATTGATTTTTACAAATTAATTTTCGGCATAAAAACTATGCTCAATTTATGTTCATACATATGTTTATACATACATTATTTATATGTATATCACTATTATATAGTACTATTACATAAGAGCAACAAATACCAGAAAAAATACAAAAAACGATCAGTTTTTGTAAAAAAGAAATAAAAAAAGAAATATATATAGTACTATTATTGTAGTACTATAGAAACGATATATATATTTAGTAAATTAGTAAATAAAGTCTCGGATTATATATTATGAATTGGACGATTGCTCAAATAGCATCTGTGGTTTTGTGCGCGATGGGATCAGGATTGGTTCTGTCATCGTTCGGTCATAGCCCGGTTCTCGGATATATTATTGCGGGAATAGTACTTGGTCCTTCATGCTTAAAGTTTATAACAGACCGCGAAATTGTAGGTGTTTTCTCTGAAATGGGAATTCTTTTTCTGCTTTTTGCGATCGGATTGGGATTATCCTTCGAAAAAGTTAAGAGCATGTGGAAAACATCGTTTTCTGCTACTGTAATTTCCACGCTTTTTATATACGCAGTTATGTCGATAGTAGGATATTTTCTAAAAATACCTCAAACAGGCGTAATATTAATATCGTTTTGCGTGACACTTTCATCAACTGCCGTAACCGTAAAATCGCTCAAATTGTTGAAAGAGCGCAACGACCATGTTGAAGAACACACCTTCGGTATTCTTGTATCGCAAGACATAATGGCTCTTGTTATGGTTTTGGTAATAAACTTTTTAGGAGCAGATACGCACGTAAATGAGACATCAAGAGTGATCGGTACGTTGGTTTTTCTTGCGTTGGTAGCTTTTGTTTTTTTACGATTTCAAAACTATGCGGCAAAACTCGTGAATTTCATCAAAAGACATACTGATATGCTTGCAATGTTCGTGTTTGGTGTATGTTTGGGAAGCGCAGTGTTAGCAGAGTTGTTTGGACTGTCTGC
>CAJOEB010000087.1 GCA_905233775.1 uncultured Alphaproteobacteria bacterium
TGCGATTCTTCTTCTATTGTAGCAAAAGACTTAAAAGTACAGGCATTAAATGTATCTCTGGAGAATAAGTCATATATGAAAAGCGGCGGAGCATTTAATTTTTTCGGAAACAGATTTTCAGTTTACGACAGTATGTTCTGTTCAGATGATAAAGCCGGATTTTTTGTTCGGCGATTTGAAGTAGGAGGAGAAGAATCAAGTATTATTATTAATAATGGATTAGCAGTTTCATCACTTCAGTTTAAAAATGAAGGTCAAATTCAAGCGAAGTCATTAATAGTGTCCATAAACAAGAATCTTTTTGGCTTTGAAATTGAGCGCACAGGTTTTAATTCTTATCAAACTATCCCATTGATCGGAGTAGGCAACAAAGGCTCTATAATAGCAGATACAATTGATTTAAGCTCCGCATATTATCTTGTTAATGGAGGACGTTTAGAAGCCACCAATAGGATTCGGCTATTTTCTGTCTTTGATTTAGTAAATTTAGGAAATATTGTTCAAAGGAACAGTCGAGCTCAAGAAGCAAACAGCTCATCTTTATCAGGTGAAATCGGACATTCAGTAATTCAATCGGAATCCGGATTATCAAACAAAGAAGGAGTTATGGATTTCTATGGTGAACTTACACTGAAGGGAGAATCATTTAACAATACGAACGGAGAACTAAGAGCTCGCTCGCTACAAATGCTTCTTGCTATGGAGGAAGAAGATAATAAAGAAACTTTTAAAGAAAACCCAATAGAAAAGCAGAAACATGACATGGAAAATAATCCATACTCTCAAGCATTTCGTGAGTATATTAAAATCTCTCGATCTATTGGTGGCGAAAAGTCTAAAAAGAAAGATCAAGAAAAAAAGGAAAACTCATCAGAAACGAAAGAGAATCACGAGAAGAAAGTTGAGCCACCGGAAATAGGGCATTTAATAAACACAAAAGGAATTATTGAGGTAGATGAAAACGCAATAATCAAAGGAGCAGGAGCAGTATACAACGCAGAAGGAGGAATAATAAAAGCCAATACGTTAACGATTAATATTTTCGGACGATTATTAAATCAAACGAGTGCTGAAATATTATCAAATGGCGGGAATATTACTTCTGAAGGGAAGATATTTAACACGCTTTGTGCGAAAATTCTCGGAAAATTCAATTTAGCAAGTCATGGATTTGAAAACGGAATCGGTTCTCTCATTCAAGGAGAAATATCGATAAGAACGACTTCTGTTCCAAATGACGCGCCATTATTCAATTTCGGCAACATACACGGCACTTCAGGTGTGCTTTCGTTATTCTCAGACTATATTATGAAAAATACGGGAAATATATCTTCAGACACAGCCATTTTTATGGAAACTGTTGAATTAAAGAATGACGCGGGAAAAATATCTGCTAATGCCGTTGATATGAGTGGAGTTCAAAGAGTCTTTAATAAAAAAGGCGGAGAAATAGAAGCAAAAGTAGGAGATGTTAGTTTTAAAGATGGGGTATTTTTTTCAAATCAAGGAATGATTTCCTCTGCAGACCTGATTCTGAGAAAGTTTGTGCCTTTATGCCCTTCTGAAGAAGGAATAAATTCAGAAGGCGTTTTACTTGCTCGGCACTTGTTATATTTAAGTACTGATTATCCGTTAAAATATATAAAAGGGATTATGCAAGCTCCTGAATTTGTTTTTGAGGTTAATGCGGAGGGTTTTGGTAATAAGGCTGTTGTATTAAATAAATTGCTTGAGGGATGTGGTTTAAAAACAGCTAAAGCAATCTTTTCATTCCCTAATTCAGAGGTGGAAAATAGAGGTATAACCGTTTTTGATTTTGATACTACTATTGTTGCCAGTGCTTTTAGAAATATGTCGTTATTACGATGTTTACATAGTTTAAACATAGAAACGACAACATATGATGTAATTAATTCAGTAGCAGATGAAAAACTCGGGTGGGTTAGAGGTCTTGATCCGGTAACAAAGCGTCGTCCCGTGTTTCCATTGCAGAACGATTACGATATATCTTCCAATTATCATAAATTAGATTCGCAATTGGGTGGATCTAAGGTTTATTTCGCTCATGAAAAGAAGAAAAACGATGCTATGATAGTTTCTGTAGGTGATCTGACGATATCATCTAAGGAACAACTTCGGAATCTCGGATTTATAGAGTCAAAAGGGAAGACTATACTGAAGGGAAAGAGTGTTCAGAACGGTTGGGCTTATGAAACAACTCGGCAAGCGCAACTTCCGGAATTAAATTTTAGTTATGATTACATGGAGTCGCAAGGAAACAGCATAGTTTCGGAGCAACAACTTTATATAACCGCAGAAAAATTTTTAAATACATTCGGAACAATAAATGCGCAAAACGGTTTGATTTTTCATTCATCTCTCGAATCCGGCAGTATTTTTCTGAATTATGCCGGTAATATTGATGTTCAAGGAGATTGCCTTATAAACTCTATTATATTTGCTAACCTTATTGGTACAGTCAAAACTTCGAGAATGGATAAGAACTATTGGTTATTAGACTTTTGTAATACTCCTTCTCCTATGATAAACGTGCATAATGGACGATTGGATATTCATTCTCCATACGCAATAAACAGTGCAGGGCATATATTTGCTAAAAACGGAGTTTTTATTGATGGTAGTACAACACCGACAGAACGATTGCAGACTACTATAGATATCACTTCCAAAGGTTTTCTATACGGACGTATGTTCTCTGTTAACGAATATAATTACGGTCAATATGCCGATCGTATTTTAGGAATGTCATTGGCTAATACGAATAATGGAGCGATTATTCGCGCAACTCTGCCGGAGGAACAGTATACATCTATTTTACCTGCGAGCATTTCGAGCCAAAATCAAGTCATAATTAAAGAATACAATAGTCTGAAATCTACCGGAAACATTCATGCGGGAGAAATACATATTCACACAGGAACAGGAATGACCGAATTAGGTTATACAGGAAATGCGATTCTGCCATCGATATCAGGTTTTGCTAAAACAATAGACTTGTTTCCTTATATAAATTCTCTTGCCGAAAACCGCTTGCTCGATATAGCAGAAAACAGCGACTACATTTTCAAAAGCACAGAGGGAGATTTACGCAAATTGCCTTTTGCTGTAATTGAAACTCCGGCAGTAGATTTGAAAATGCTAAAACTTCCTTTCTCTCCTGCTGTTTTAGAGATTATGATAACTAAACAGTTGCAATCAACTATTGGCACAGCTTATATTCCTGAAATGCCGACAATGCTTGCTGCTGCGGAACTCGCGTATGCTAATACTCCAAGTGTATATAAGGAATCAGGGGAGCATTTCCAATGGCTACAACAGCATACAGACAAAGATATTTCAATTGTATCGGAGAAAAACGCAATTCATGGTCTCTTTTTCAGACCTCGTAAATTTGGAGCATATACTGCCCTATTCCCTGAGCTTCATCTTTCACCGCAATCTGTGCATTCTGCGCTCTCAAATCCTGCCGGAGCAACTGTTGCCGAAGGTAAAAACGCAGATATAGTCATTGATACGGACGGTTTCCTGCATGCTACATGTCAATTACATGCTGACGATAACATTTTTGCTAAAGCCAAGCGAGGCGCGCTATTTGAAACCGGTACATATGACGCAATGGCTATTACGCAGAACGAAGTCGAATATACAGAAAGATGTGGCATTTTAGGTCTAGATCACGAAACAGTACGCTTTAGACTTACCGAATGGCATCAAATCAAAAGAGCACGTGAACCTATGCTGGTAACTACAACTCGGGGTGACTTTGTAATAGTTATACCGAACAACGAAGAAGCAGCACATTTTGAAGAGATGGTTTCAGATATTAATACCAGCGAAAAAAGAAAGGCCAGAGTGAAAGAAGTCGGACCGACAGTAGAGTTTAAAGGAACAGTCACTGATATTGCCGGAGATGTAAAGGTCATAGGGACGGATGCTGAGGTCATACTCTCGCCTCTTGAAATCGCTACCGTTGTTCCTTGTCCACAAATCGCCAGCGCAAACAGAATCTCTACAACTCTCCCTGTCTTCTTACGTACTGTTTTAAAAGCTAAAGGAGTCGAAGCAGATGTTCGTGTGTTCAAAAATAACGGCAGCCAAATAAAAGCTCTCGATGATGTTGTCATAAAAGCCTCTGACCGCATAGAGTTTAATACGGAAACTCGCAAATTTACTCTTGCAGAAGGTGTAACAACCCATGCAAGTATGTTTTCCACTTCAACATCACATCATCGCATTGATGACGTCACTTTCTCCGCTCCTACTACCGAAGCAGGTGGTAACATTCATTTCCAAACCGATACTGCTAATCTCACAGGGCAGTTTTCTGCTGATAACGATATCATTTTGAACGCACGAATCGCAGAACTTAAAAGCGTTCTTGCTTATGGCACGGAAGAATTTCATTCCAAGGCTTCCAGTTGGGTTTCAAGTGCTTCTTATGATCGTTTCGCGACCTTTTCACGCATCTCGCCAACCATTTTCCAATCTCATGGTGACTTCATCGCTGATTTGACCGACATATATTTCGAGCATAGCATTCAAAAATTATGTCACAACGAGAGAATTACCGCTTCTCGCATCGATTCTTCTCCTCTCGAAGTCCATGAAACGGTAACTGAAAGTCGTTCCAGTAGTGGTTTCGATTTCTTCCTTCCTCTGGCCGTTTATGCCCCTGTTTGTGATGGGCGTATCAGCGATGCTCTCGAGGCTTTCTGGCAGCAATCGTCTCTCC
Source organism: uncultured Alphaproteobacteria bacterium (assembly GCA_905233775.1). GTDB lineage: Bacteria > Pseudomonadota > Alphaproteobacteria > UBA3830 > UBA3830 > BNWE01. The sequence continues at coordinate 4,754 of CAJOEB010000087.1, forward strand.
TCACTGCGACTCATTCGCTTCTCAATTCTCAACGGGGCGCGGATCTCGCCGCAAATGGTATCAGCCTCGCTCTGTCAGCCTATTCTACCCTCAACACTCTCCTTTCCAAAGGAATCGGTGGCGGTTTATCATTATTCGGCATTGGAAATTTCGGTTTTCATTCTTCTCAAATTAACTCTAATATGAAACATGATTTCACAGTCGCTTCAACCGTAGAAGCAAGTGGCAGTATTACTTGGGAAGCTCGTGCCGGCGACATCTGCATAGCGCATCGCATAGCAAAGGCAGGAGAAAATCAGCGCTATACTGCCTCGGGAAACATTTTGATAGAACCGGGACATGACACCGTTTCGATGGCCTCTTCTTCCTCATCATCGGGCATTAGTTTCAACGTTTTCACAAAAGATGTGGGTCTCAATTTCTCGCACGGTGAGACTTCCTTCATGTCAACCGATTATCTTGCGAGCGGGTTTCATTCCGTAGGGGATAACGTTTTCTCAGCCGGTAACGGCATTCACATCATCGTTCCGCAGATCTCGGG
>CAJOEB010000088.1 GCA_905233775.1 uncultured Alphaproteobacteria bacterium
ACAAATATCACGATATGTAATTGCTTCCTCGCCATCCTTGCCGTTCCAGTTTACATCGTAAACGTTATCTACATTTTGCAAAAACATCGCGATTCGTTCCACTCCGTATGCTAATTCCGCTGTTGTCATCGGGCACGCGATACCTCCAACATATTGGAAGTAGGTAAATTGTGTAATCTCCATTCCGTCGCACCATACTTCCCATCCTAAACCGGAAGCTCCAAGCGTAGGGCTTTCCCAATCGTCTTCAACGAAACGAATATCATGGCGTTTTAAATCAATTCCTATTACCTCCAAACTTTTCAGATACATATTTTGAATATCATCAGGAGATGGTTTTATAACAACCTGGTACTGATGCAATTTATGTACACGGTTCGGATTATCTCCATATCTTCCGTCGGCAGGACGTCGGCACGGTTGAATATGTGCGCATCTCCATTTTTTTTGTCCCAATGCTCTCAGTAAAGTATACGGACTGAAAGTCCCGGCTCCCACCTCCATATCGTACGGCTGTAATATCGCACACCCGTGACTTGACCAATATTCATTAAGGTTAGCAACAATATCTTGAAAACTGTTTTTCATGACGTATTAACACCTGCTACAAAACACCTGTTACACTATGCACTATTCTCCCCTGATCATCAAATATATCACGATCAAAGGTTAGGCTAAGATTATCACAAAATGAACGCTAGGTCGATTATTATAGATATTATAGCTTGTTTTTAATTTGCATAATACAAAGAGATATCTTGATACTCTAAGAAATCATTTTTCCACAATCGGTGTAACGAAATGATCTGAAATTATATAATGATAAGCATATTTATTCGCATATTATTATTGTAAATAATTATGGAACTGATAAATTATTAAATCAAAATAGGAATTTAAAATGCGAATTCAATAAGAATTCCGTAATATTGTTTTTTTTAATATATTTTTGGAAAATTGTTAAAAAAATCTGTCAAAAATTAGCAAATATTTCTTCTGATAAATATCGACTACTCCTCCCCCCCCCTGTGGATATTCTTAGAGAATAGTTTTAATGATATATTCATTGGTAAATGTCCTTATTACGATGTAATAGAGTTATATAAAAAAATAGTTAAGAAAGTAATAATAAATTTTTATATTAGTTAATTTCGAAAATACTTAGAAAAAAATATTTTATAAAAAAACACAATCGAATGTTCATAAGTGTTCTATACTATATTTTATTATCATCTTTGTGTTATATCAAATAGCAGTATTGTATTCTCTCGTTTATCATAAATCTCGTTCATAAATAATAAGTCTCATTCATGATAAGAGGGTTTTCGAAGAATTTTTGCTCTTTTCAATTGATCGATATTTTTACTTCCCGTGCAGAACATTGCTGTTTTCAGCTCTAATTTTAGAGTTTCCATAAAGTTTTCACATTCAGCTCTTGATTCTGAAATTTTTTGAAGAAATGTACTTGCATTTCCGCATAAATCTGCTCCCAAAGCTATAGATTTTGCCATTTTTACGCCTGTGTTAACTCCACCACTTGCAATAATTTTTATATTTTTTACATTTTTCGCGATGGATTCTATACATTCTGTTGTCGGATTTCCCCAATCTCGGAATGAATCAGCGGCTGCGCGCAAAACTACATCTCTCGAGGCTTCTTTTTCTATTTGGCTCCATGAAATTGAACCAGTACCAGCGACTTCTATAGCATATACTCCAGCTTCAGCGAGTTTTTTCGCGACAGAAGCAGAGATACCGTATCCGACTTCTTTTACGATAATAGGTGCGTCCAGTTTTGTACAAACTTTTTCTATTTTTCTTAATAAATCAGAGAAATTTGTGGTTTGGTTTTGTTGAAATACTTCATGTAACGGATTTAAATGCAAAATCAGACCGTCGGCGTCAATCATATCAATGGATCTTTGGCACTCCGATAATGAGAATCCGTAGTTGAGCTCAGCTGCTCCGATATTTGCAAGTATTAATGTATTCGGCGCATATTTTCTGATTTGAAATGACTTTTCTAATGAGGAATTTTTTAATGCACATGTCTGGCTGCCGACAGCAAACCCAACTCCATAATCGCTGGCCAGTCCTGCTAATGAACGATTTATTTTTTCACTCTTACTTCCACCTCCTGTTATGGAAGAGATAATGATAGGGATATTTAATGTTCGTCCTAAAAATTTTATTGATGTATCTATTTCCGAAAAATTAATTTCAGGGAGAGCAACATGTTCAAAACGATAATTATCAAATCCGGAATTAGATGAACACAAAGCTATATCAGATAAAGCCGACGTTACTTGTCGATCTTTTTTTAAAGAAATTTCTTCCACACGATCCTCACGCTATCTACTACTAACTTTCAGGTAGCTTGTTTGCGAGTTCTGTATCGAACATCAAGACACCCAAATCAGTAGACTGCATTTTTCGAAGTCTATCAAGTAGGTAAGTTGCAAAAGCATCGTTTTTTACTTGTTCATCAATAAACCATCTTAAGAAGTTTTGTGTTCCATAATCTTTTTCAGCAACTGCTGCATCAAGCATTCCGGCATATGAGGTTGTTGTCCTTTGTTCTAGTCGCATTACTTCTTCAAATATATGAAGCGGAGCTCTCCAATCATGTTTAGGGGCGGCTATCGGAAAGAGTTTGACTTTTGCTCCGCGTGTTATGATATGGTCGAAGATTTTTTGGCTCCTTTTTATTTTTTCATTGAATTGCGATCTCGTCCATTGCGCACAACCGTTTAATCCCATGTCAGACAGAACTCCTGACATTGATAAAAAAGTATATGCGATAATCATTTCTTCTGTAATTTGTTTATTTAACGGTTCGTAAACTCTTTTTCCTATGTTAGTAGCCATTTAGACCCTCTATAGTTATATCAATATACTTCAATAATATACTTCAACATAATAATGATGCTTCTAATTGATTAAAAAAACGTAAATTTAGGAGGAATTAATTGTATGGTTAACGATATGAGTATGGTTAACGATATGAAAGCCACTTTGACTATATTTATAAATCTGAAGTGGCTGTATTATATTATAATTATAAAAATAACTAGCAATATATTTTGTATCCGCCTATATTACTTGCTCTGATAGTTATTTTTTCCTATTACTACTATCATGCGGCAGGTGCGGTCATTGATCATCTGTTATCCCTTCTACCATAAGCTCTGGCTGCTCTTGACTCTACATCTTCATCGTCATCATATTCCTTTGATTTAGATGTAGAATAGTTACGTCTTTTCTCACTACTTTCATACATCTGTCTTCCTTTATCTGATCTAAAAGAAGAGTCTTCAGAAAGAGAGTTAGCTCTATTCCTTACACTATTTCCATTTCTTTTATTATTTGTACTTATTTCGTCCAATTCATCATACTGCTCGCGTCGTTGTCTTTCATATGCAAGTTGCTGCCTGCTGTCTGACTGCATGGCTTGCCCTCTTCCAGTCCTTTGGGAGAGATTAGAATTAAGTTCATCGCGTTTATTTTGATAATTGTTTTTGTTGGATGATCTTAGATCGTCAAGTTCATTGTAACGTTCCTTTATATTATTTATAGTCGATCTTCTTTCATTCATTCTTGAATCTACTCCAGCGAGAACATTCTCACATTCTTCTGCAAAAGTTATTAAGTCATTTGATTTACCTGTAGATGCGTAAATATTCATTTTTTCCAAAAAACTAATATATATCTTAACTATTTCTTCAGCTACGTAAGCGTAATTCAAATTGCTTTTATATAATTCAAGCATTTCTTCGTCTTGTATTGTTTGGATCAAATTTTTAGCTTCTTCCTCATATTTAGAGAACAAAGTGAGTAATGAAGCCTTTTGCCTTTTGAGAATCGTTGATTTTCTGCCTACAGAAGCTGTATCGAGGAGTGACTTAATAATTGTTTGTATTTGTCCTGTATTGGACATTCTCTTTCGTTGTTTAGCACATAATTTTCCTACAAAAGAGATATCTGCACGGATATTAGCTAACATAGGTTCTACAAGTGCTCCTAAATCCATTGCCACATGAATATGCTTAAATCCATTAACTTCGTCAGCATTTCCTTTATTTTTTGCTTTATTTATGAGTTTTAATCCTGCTGCTTCTATTTTTAATTTATTAGCAAGGACGTCAAAACTTGATAAAATATCTTTTAAGTTCAATGCATTAAATACAGTGGTTGTTATTTGTGCGGAATTATTATAGACACTTGGATCTATAGATAGAGATATCATTTTCGCGGAATTAGTATTTAAATCCTTATTGATAT
>CAJOEB010000089.1 GCA_905233775.1 uncultured Alphaproteobacteria bacterium
CTCCAAATGAAGTATAGTGGAGAATTTTCTTACTATACTTCGCGCAGAGGATATACGGCGATTTTTGTTAAAATACGATTAAATTTTCCGCAACTTTCGGTCGGGGTAGCGGGTTGTAGTTAAAACAGGAACACAATTTATGCTGGAATTTGAAGAATTATAGGCGATTTTGGTGTGGAAAATTTACTGATGGTGTTGAGCAAAGTATAGATTATGAACTTATAATGATGCTCAAATTACAGCATTTCTTGAAAACAGCTGAAGTTCGAACCTTATCCATAAATTACAAATATTGCCAATATGTAAGGTCTGAAAATGCTTATCAACTCAAGTCATTTCCAAAGTTACTGACAAAAGATTACATCATGCAGAAATACCTTCTGGATAACCAACGAATCAGGCAAAAAGAGTCCTGTAAGCTGAAAAAATCTCCTCTCTATATCTCAGAGAAATCCTGCAATTCAACAGCTTCAGTCTGAAAATAAAAAAGATGATTATGAGCGGTTGTATAACAAAGAACTTCACAATACAGCAGATTCTTACCGCGAAAATTCTCCACCGCTCTGGAATGAACAGTAGGAATGGTGGTTTTAGTGCACAATTAATGACTCAAGACTTATAAGTCATCTGTAGTTTTTGCACGAAATTTCGTTCCAGCAGACATTGGACGAACTTGTCTACGCACTTCTTCTGGCGCAGATTTTGGACGCTTTTTTACAATAGCTTTTACGACGTTTTCAAATGCAACTGGAGTTTGAGGTAAACTTCCTTTCATTTCCAATTTTCTTTGTAAGGTTTCTTGTATTTCGCAAAAATCATCGGCCGTCGGAGATTGACCTTCTATCTTAATATCAAGCAAATCTTCTTCTTCAGGATAAAATGAAGCTCCGATAAAATCATATACTCCTGCTTTCAAAAGATGAAAAACAGAAAACACCGCAATCTTATTTAATAAATGAACCCCCAACGCTGTCAGAAACATCAGGCAAGACACTGAAAACATTCGAAGCAACCTGTTGGAAATCTGTATCTTCTTTACTTAACTCCACGCAAACATTAGCTAATTTTACCTTGCAGCAAACACTTATAATATCATCTCCAAACAAGGTTTCTCTTACTTCCTCAAGTCTGCTTACATATTCAGACCTCTTATCAGCTATATCAACAAGATCTGCATTACAACCAGAAACGAAAATAACATTCGCTATCAAAAATGTTAAAATCTTTTTCATTTTTCAACTCCTTACATCTTAAAGACAATTGTACCAATTTTGGATAATACATACAAGCACTAATTCACTGGAGGCAAATTAACTCGACAATTATGATTTTGCGCTGCGACATTACCAACTCCTTGTACTTGAACATTTTTACCTGTATGTTGCTGATTTTGTCCAGCACCTTGAATTGTACCGCACCAGTGCCCAATCAGACAGTTATATATAGGAGATCTAATTACATCTGGTACGCTTTCTGTTCTTCCTAAAATTATATATGGTGGAAAAGAAAAATCAAATTCCCACCCAGCAGGGGTACCTTTAGGAATAGATAACGATTGCGCAGGATTAGGACCTGCAGGAAGTGGCCCTATACCAATATGTAGAGTATTGGCCAGTGTTTGAGCATTAACTGCAGTTACTGCATCCAAGAATGTTACATATGCAGCAGCTCCATCAGAAGTATCTGGATAAGCATTATCAAGTTAGCAATTCTGTTTCGAAAGGGGAGAATGATTTATTGAAGAAAAAGTCTTTAAGTGCTTCTGAATCTATAAGTACGAAAAAACAACCAATGGACGATTACGTAATTATTCTCAAAGACCGCATGAACGATGCTGAAGCTCAGATTGAAAGTATGTTAAGTGGCTTTGGCACTCCAGAAGAAAATGTAAAGACTGTTGAGAGTATCTTTGAACGATTAAGTTATTACAAAAGTAAGTATGGTGAGAAACTGTTGGAAATTCCAGAAGTTTGTATTGTGCTGAATATGTTGGCAAGTGATGATTTCTTTAAGTACTACGAGAGTATTGTACGAGAATAAGCATCTATTTGGACAAAACTTATATCAAGATTGGATGCTTGCAATGTTAAAGTGGATGGTTTTTTTTTGTTCTTGTGTTTCGTATGCTTGCTTTTCTTTTACAATATTTGCAATGGAGAGGATTCCTCGTAGCAAAGTCACAGAAGTATTGTCATATGAAGAAGTAGAGGCTATAGCGAGAGAAGGTGGGATTCTAGAAGAATACCAGATTGTCAGTTCTTGGTACCCAAGGGATGGAGGCAATCGTGGAACCAGAAACTTAGCTGCTTATAACAAAAAATATTATGTAAACAACATTTTTCCGATAAGCGGAGTATGTGAAAATTTTCGAGGTCATGAGTGCTTGCAGGTATGCGATGTCATTTATGGTAACTTGCCTGTTGAGCAGAGAATCGCAAAAAAAGTTGAACTAAAGAAGCTCACAGCAAGGGAGGATTATATTGCTTATGATCGTACTTTCGATAGAGAAGAACCTAAATGGAAAGATTTTAAAAATTTAATGCCAAATAGCATATTAGAAGGACTGAGAATGGAGTGTAATGCTTTTATAGGCGATCTCAATAAATATTTAAGTGTATTCGGTAGTGCAGGAGTCCCATCTATATCTGAGGACAAAGTCTTCCCTGTTACGACGATGAAGTGTTCGATTAGACAATTTTATGACTACGCTCATTCTGAACGTATCCTTTGGTACGATTTAACTAAAGGAGGTACGAATGATCTGAGTTCAAAGGTTAATTTTGTAACTTACTTCCAAATGTGTGAAGGGTGTGAGGGGTGGTGGGATTTGAATTCAGGAGCCAGTGCAGTTTGTGTTCTTGCTATCAAACCATATGGTAGTGAAAAAATTTATTCTCCTACTACTCGTCGCAACCCGAATCTGTGTCAGTTTATTTCATCATCTCCTGGTGGGGTATCTTCTAGCGGAGGTGTGGCAGTCAGTTCTTATGGGCGAATGTCCCATTCTCAGCTCTACGCTCCAGGGCTTTCAACTAAAACAAGTAGTTCTTCTCTCACCTTAGCTGTTAGAAGTTTGTTCGAAAACTTGCAGAGTAGCAAACAAAGTCATAGCAGTGGTAATTCGTCGTCTAGTTCCACTTTATCATCTGGTCTATCTCCTTTTCAACGACTTCAAATAGCCAGGGCTACAAGTCGAGATCGAACCAGTAGTTCTAGTTCCACTTCCACTTCATCATCTAGTCCATCTCTTCTTCAGCTACCTCAAAAAGCAGGAGCTGCAAATGTAAGATCTTTATTGCCAAGTGGCTCATTTGAAAAACAAGGAGGTAAAAAAGAAGGCTTTTCGTTACTATCAGATGGAAGTAAAGGAAAAGAAAGAGAACAGCATGATAGCGCTGCTCCTTCTTCGTCCCACACATCTCATATTCCTACAATTCAAGAGAAGGAATTTTGTTCTACTCCAGATTTAGAGTCATCTAGGGGAGCCATTCAGCCTTAGAAAAGTTGCAAGTGGGGAAGAAAAATCGGAATGAAAAAAGAGTGTGTTTTTTTCTATCACATAGCATCAGTTAACAAAATATTTAATAATGTTAATGAATAAACAAGGAAGCCCTTCAAAAGCTAGCAAAAATTACAAATATTCCAAGAACAATATTGCCGTGTTTTTTAAAAGATTTATAGAATTAAAAAAATTTCGCTATCAACTTTAGTTAAAATTTTGGGCTTTGAACTTTAAACTTAAAGATTTATTCAGGAAAAAATCCGCAAATTAAAAAATAAAACCACAGAAAAATAAACGTTATTTTAGATAAATATGCATTTTACATAAAATATGAAATATAAAGAGCAGCATCATACTGAAAATCTAAATTTTTTATATTTAGCAAGAAATCTCTTAAGATGATGCCGTTTTTTCTAACTATTCTTTACAAAAAACCAACAGGAATAGCTATAATATCACGTGAAAGTGGGATATCTTTTTTGCGCAGGCAGATAACAGCTCCTGTACCGACCTCTTTTTTCAAAGAATTTAAAGCATTAAAGCTCTTTGCGGCAGTTAATGAAGGTGTAGCTGTTTTCTTTACTTCCACAGGGTATAAACCCCCGTTTTGCTCAATTACGAAATCAATTTCTCGCTGATCTGCGTCTTTGTAAAAATAAATATTCGGCGTTTTTCCGTTGTGCCAATAGCTTTTTAAAATTTCACCAAAGGCATACGTTTCTAAAATTGCTCCGCTCATAGCGCCCAGAGATAAATTTTTTGGACTATCCCATAGAAAAGCACAAAGTCCTGTATCTAAAAAATATAATTTTGGAGTCTTTATGATGCGTTTTGTGACATTGTTATAATACGGCTCAAGAAGATAAACCAATCCTGATGCAACTAAAATTGAAAGCCATGACTTTGCTGTTTTGGAATCAATATCGACGTCTCGAGCTAATTCAGAATAATTCAATAATTGTCCTGTTCTCGCGGCTGTCGCTCTCAGAAACTTATAAAATGACAATTCATTACTGATTCCTAAAATATCTTTTACATCTCTCTCAATATACGTTTGAACGTAAGATTTAAAGAAAATATCTCTGTACTTTCCGTTTTCCGTAACCATTTTCGGAAACGATCCCAGCCATATTTTTTCAAAAATATTATCAATATTTGAAGCGTATGATTGGTTTTCTCTGGCATTATTTATCCATTCAGAAGTAGGCAAGAATGATTTAGATTGATCTGATTTTCCTGATATTTCTTTTGCAGATAAACCAAGCATATCAATAACAGCAACACGTCCGGCTAAAGATTCTGTAATACCTTTCATAAGCTGAAAGCGTTGAGAACCGGTTAGCCAAAAATCTCCGGGATTTTGATTTTTATCTACATGCATTTTTATATATGAGAACAATTCCGGAGCATATTGAATTTCATCAATAATAAGCGGTGTTTTATGCATTTGTAAAAATAAACTCGGATCATTTTTTGCAATAGTTCGTTCTTCCAAATCATCCAAAGTAATATATGCTCGATTTTCATTTGCACATGATTCCAGCAGAGTTGTTTTACCGATCTGCCTTGAACCTGTTAAAAGTAAAACGGGAAATGCTTGTGATAAATTTTCAATTATATTTTTTAATGAACGTTTTAACACCACATACCTCGTATAATTAGGAATCTAAATCCAATATACACGATTGGCTGTTTTTTGTCCACAATATACTAAGAAAATATTTTTGTTGATTACTTGAAATCTAATAACGACCAATTTAATTACTAGCATGACGTATTCCTTGATAAATCAAGCCATTTGGAAACTATAAAAATTTATCTCATTGAAAATAAAGGATAAAAGTAGCATTTTCCATTTTCCGTCCGCAGGAGCGGTCATTTTTGTATCGCTATAACATATTGAAAATAAAGAGAAAATGCCCAAAATTTCTCCAGTGATGAGTTATGAAGTAGGTACCATCCGCTCCA
>CAJOEB010000090.1 GCA_905233775.1 uncultured Alphaproteobacteria bacterium
ATAATTTCCGATTCGCATGCATTAAGCCTACAGCCGAAAGTTATGACCTTATTATTACTATTGATTTTTTTATTACTATTACTACTGTTATTACCAACACTATTACTACCGCTGCTATTACCGCAACTGTTTCTGCTATTATTATCGCTATTGTTATTACCGTTAATGCTGTTCATTTTCCATATTCCCGCGAACTAACTGCATTTCTATAAATTAAATTAACCGCGTGCGGAAAATGCCGTAAATAACGTTGCATCATCGAGGTAATCTAATTCACCTCCGATAGGAATTCCATGAGCCAGTGATGTGATTTTGATATTCGGTTTTTCTTTGAAAAAATTTCGTATGTAATGATTTGTTGTTTGTCCCTCAACAGTGGCACTAAGCGCAATGACTATTTCAGAAACACTATATTTTTCACAACGTTCATTCAGATGTTCCAGTTTTAAAACCTCCGGTCCTCTGTTTTCTAACGAAGAAAGCAGTCCATCCAAAACATGATACTGTCCCTTAAAACAAAAAGTTCTTTCGATAGCCCAAAGATCAGCAACATTTTCGACAATACAAATTACATCTTTTTTTCGCGAATTATCTAAGCAAATAGAACATGAATCTCCGCTAAAAGTATCAACATTAAAACATTGCGGACACGTTTTTACTGTATCAGAAACCTTTTTCATTCCTTCTAAAATCGGTTCAAAAATATTGGATTTGTTTTTTATCATATGAACGACAATACGCCGTGCAGACCTTTGACCTAATCCAGGCAATCTCGATATTTTTTGAATAAGTGTTTCTATATCTGGTCCCATTTTTGCTGTTTCCTATCTATTCTGTTTGTTAGTTATTAATAATCGAAAAATTTCTCGAAAGCATATGCCAATATAGTTTGTTTATCTAACATCAAACTATCGCTTTTATTTATCATAGAAATTATTTCCGTAATTTTCTTTACTTCATCATCAATTGTATGTTCATTATTTTGAATTTTAAAAATCGAATTGCCGTTTGTTCCTGTAATTTGCTCAACATACATATGAAGAATTTTCAAAAGGCTTTCTTTTACAATTCTAAAATTATCACTTAAATTATTTTCTAAAACAAACTGCAAAGATTTCTTATTTTTTGAAGAGAACGCATCCAAAAGTTTGTTGAAAATATTTATTCCATCTCGTTCATTTAAATATAGAGCATATCCGATTGATCCATTTGATATTTTCGCAAGCTCTTTACTGTTCTCTATCCTCATATCAGCCAAAACAGACGCTACTTGCTCTGATTTCAAAGGACTAAGCGATACTCTGCATGCACGCGACAACAATGTTCTCGGAATATTTCCCGTATTTTGGCAGATCATGATTATTACGGTATTTTTCGGCGGTTCTTCGAGAAATTTCAACAAAGAATTATATATGTTTTTGTTTAGATTAGATGCATTTTCAATAATAACCACACGCCAATTTGATATTGTCGGAGTTTTGTAAATTTTCTGCATCAAGTCGCGAGTATCATTGATGGATATATTGCTGTCAGATTGCTCGATAATAAAAAAATCAGGATGTGTTCGAGAATCGACAAGATGATGAACTTTGTCAGTATCAGGGATATCTAAAGAATTTTCTGATGGTATAACTCCGCTTAGCAAACATTTTGCGAATTTTTTTGCTACGCTGGATTTACCAACGCCAAAAGGTCCGCTGAAAATCCACGTTGGGAAAATTCGATTAGATATTACCGATCGTGCCAACATTTGTTCGATTTTTTCGTGTCCGATTACTCTCATATTTTTGGTTACTGTGTTCATATTTTTATAGCGATCAAATTTATTAAATGATATCATCAAATACTGAGAATGTTAATAAATGGCTTTTATTGTAGTGTAGTGGTGTGTAAGTTATGAAAAAAATAGCTCTGGTTACCGGTGGGACAAGAGGAATAGGAAGCGGTATTTCAAAGGCATTACGAGACAAAGGATATCTTGTAGCTGCAAATTATCATAAGGGTCACGAAGCAGCAGAAAAATATTCAACAGAAACGGGTATTCCTGTTTTTTCGTGGGACGTTTCAGATTATGAAGCTTGTGAAAAAGGTGTAGAAAAAGTTTGCGAAAAACTTGGCGGAACAGTCGATATCTTAGTGAATAACGCAGGCATAACCAGAGATTCTATGCTACACAAAATGGATCCGTCAGCATGGAGTATTGTCATCGCTACTAACCTTAATTCTGTGTTTAATATGTGTCGCGTGATTATTCCGAGTATGCGAGATAAAAAATTCGGCAGGATTATCAACATAAGTTCAGTTAATGGCGTAAAAGGACAAGTGGGGCAAGCAAATTACTCAGCAGCAAAAGCTGGTATTCTTGGATTTACAAAAGCCTTAGCACAAGAATCAGCATCAAAAGGGATTACGGTTAATGCGGTAGCACCCGGATATATATCGACAGACATGACAGATGTAATCAGAGATGATATAAAAGAGAAAATTATTGCGGGTATTCCTGTCGGAAGATTTGGAACAGTTGATGAGATAGCAAATGCTGTGTTGTTTTTGGCGGATGAAAAATCTTCTTTCGTAACAGGAATTACTTTGAATGTAAATGGCGGGCAGTATTTTTAAATTTATTAATAAATTTTATTAATACAAAGAATTTTTTAGATATTCGTTTTTTAGAGGTTCATAAAGATGGAAAAGGGACGCACATTCGAAACGGTAGTTGGATTATTCGTATTAGTTGTTGCTGTTTTTTTCTTTAGTTACGTGTATCAAAAATCTGGTTGGGTAAAATCTGATGGAATTACTTTAACAGCACGATTTGATAGAGCTGATGGCTTAACTGAAGGAACAGACGTAAAAATAAGTGGTGTTCGAGTTGGAAAAGTACTGACTACATCTGTGGATCCTGAAAATTTTATGGCGGTTGTTACTTTTTATGTCTCTGCAAATATAAAACTGCCGAAAGATAGCAGCGCATCTGTTCTTAGTGATGGACTTTTCGGAGGTAGGTATCTGGCAATCATTCCGGGTGGCGAAGACGAAAACTTGCAGGAAGGTGACTCAATTGAGAACACAACCGGTCCTATCAACATAGAATCTTTGATAAGTAATTTTGTTTTTTCAAAAGATAAAAAAGAAGAAACGAAGTAACTAACATATACAGATTGAGTAGTAATAGATCTCTTGCGAAAGTCGTTTTTGGCTTGTTTTAGCTTCTGGAAATCAAAATCTTAAAAATGCTATTTTTTGAGTTTGTGATAACTGTATATCCATATATTGGAATATTTTTTTATTCCCCAAAAAGAAATAAAAATATTTTTGAAATAATTTTTAAAAATTTACTAAATATTAACTTTATTATGACATATTGTCTGTGTAAACAATGCAATATAATAGGAAGTAAGGAGAATTATTATGATAAAAACGTAGATATCTATTAACATAAATAATAAAAAGAACTTTATAGTTGTACAGTAATTTTAAATATTATTTAAATATAATCAAATAATGAAAGGAAAAATAAAATGATACATTTAATTAAGAAAACAGGAAAGTTTACATCTTTTAATTTAGACAATGGGGGGGGGTATTAAGCAAAACATTCAAAACTATGTCGGCAGCAATATGCGTACTAGCTTTGCTTAGCACGACTTCATACGTAAAAGCTGATCTGATGGATGATGCGATTGCGGAAGCTACTCGGATAGCAGGCGATCATGAAAATGGAAGTCTATCATTTTCAAATAAAGAAGTAAAGTCTATTTCAGATCTCCATATGGAAAAAATGCCGGAATATGTGATATCTCTGGATTTAATGAGCAACAGTATTTCTTCTCTTGATGGATTAGACTGTCCAAATGTAGAAGAACTAAGACTTTCAAACAATAAATTAAAAAATCTTAAAGGAAAAATAAATGCGTCAAAGGTAACAAAATTGATCATCTCAAATAACAAACTGTCATCACTGGATGGAATTGAAAACTTTCCTCACGTAACAGATTTGAATATTTCTAACATATCAGCTTTGTACGTATTTGATGATAGCGGAAAGAAAGAAAAAAATGAACTCAAGTCATTGAGTGGTATCGAAAAATTGCAAGAGTTGGAAAAGCTTCAGGCCGGTAATCTTCCGTTAAAATCATTGGAAGGGATTGAGAAATTATCTAAATTAAAGGTGTTACGTGTTACAAATTCAGGGAAGATAACTGAAGATATGATAATTCAATTATCAACAAAGTTACCTGA
>CAJOEB010000091.1 GCA_905233775.1 uncultured Alphaproteobacteria bacterium
TTTTTGAAATGGGTTTTTAAGATGTTAAACTTTACGGAGGATGAATACTCGTCTAAAAGTAGTGCTTTCGAAAAAGCAATGGACGGTGTGTATAAAAAAAATCACGGTGTTTTTTACACAGATTTCAAACTTTCAAAGTTAATTCTTGAGTATTTAGAAGTTGACACTGATAAATCCATATTGGATCCCTGCTGTGGAACAGGTAGTTTCTTGTGTGCCGCTCTTGAAAAAGGTTTTAATAAAGTGTATGGGGCAGACTTAGATTTAAATGCTGTTAAACTTTGTCGAAAGTTTACTGGATTGAGCTTAAACGTTAAAAAAATTGATACACTCGGAGAAAACGGAAGTAGAGTTTTAAAGGCACTGGATTTAAAAGATAAAGTAGATTATGTTATTGGTAATCCACCTTACGGTTCGCTGGATAAAAATATCGTTATCGAAACGAATGATTATTTATTTCAGAGAAAAGTTAAAGATTCAGGGAATAACTTATTTGTTGCGGCAATGTATCGTGCCTTTGAAATGGTAAAGTCTAACGGAATTATTTCTTACATTATTCCCAAAAATTTTCTTCATATTTACAGTTATGCATCTTTGAGAAAATTTATACTTCACGATAAAAAAATTCTTTCAGTAATCGATTTGGGGGCATGCTTTTCCAGTGTGCGAGGCGAACAGATACTAGTAACTTTAAAAAATAGTTTTCCTGAAAACAATAGAATAAAAATTCTTAAATTTGTCGATGGATTATTCAAAGAAAAATGCGTTGTTGAACAAAGCTTTTATTCAGATGAAATTCTTTTATTTCAAAGTGATGCTGAGTATAATATTTATAAAAAACTGGAAGATACTTACCTTAAGTTTTCTGATATTTGCACAGGATATGTGGGTAGAGGAAAATCAAAATCCTTAGATGCTGTATCAGGTAAAGATATTAGAAAATTTGGCTTTAAAAATCATACTATTCCGCAAAAGGGCAATCAGGTTTTTATTCAGAACATATATAGTGCTGAAGCGGGGATAATTGCGAGTTTTGCTGGCAATGAATTGGAAGCAAGTCAGACAGTAACCGTTTTTACTGACGGTGATGAGAAAATGTGTCGTTATATGGTCGGAATACTTCATTCGCGGTTATGTAATTTTTATTTGATTAAATTTTGTTATAACAGTTCTAAACTGACTATGCATACCGATGCTAAATATCTGAAAAAATTACCGTTAAAAAGAGATGACGATATTTTATTTGATCAGCTTGTCAATCTTGTGAAAGCTATTGAAAGTATTGAATATATGAGTGAGGATTGGTTTGAAATGCTGGAATCATTGAATGTACTTGTTTATAAGATATACGGTATTAGTAGTGACGAAATCAGATACATTGACAAGGAAATGTTTGCTCTTCAATCTGAGAGGTGGAAAAAATGATAGCTGATGAGAAAAGATGTAACGACTTGTCTGGTAAAGAATGGTTACAAAATTCTTTTAGTATTTGGAGAAATTTAACTAAAACTAAGGAAGAAAAAGTTTTGAATCACCCTGCTTGTTATCCTATCGTGTTGTGTGAAAAATTGATTCGTACTTTTTCCAAACGTGGATGCAATGTTTTAGATCCATTTAGTGGGATAGGCTCTACGATGGTCGCTGCCCATAATTTACAATGTTTTGGCACAGGCATCGAACTTTCTAGTGAATTTACGGATATAGCGAAATCTAGAGTGGCGGATGATCCAAATCTCAAATTTATAAGTGGAGATAGCTTTCAAGAATTGGATAAATTGTCAGCTGATAATTTTGACATTTGTATAACTTCACCGCCCTATTGGGATATTTTGAACATGAAACGAAGTGCCGACAAAAAAGAAAATATAAATTATTCTGGCAAAGAAAATGATTTGGGTAATATCTCCGACTATGAAAATTTTGTTAACTTACTGAGTGCTATATTTGAAAAAGTACATCGTTGCCTTAAGTTTGGTAGTTATTGCATCGTGAACGTGATGGATATTCGGAAAAAGAGTGATTTTTACCCCTTACACATGGACTTGGCGATAGAACTTCGGAAAAAAAATTATAAACTTGATGACATCATAATATGGGATAGGCAAAGTGAATATAATAATATGCGTCCGCTGGGTTACCCATATAAATTTAGAGTTAACAAAGTGCATGAGTACCTCTTGATTTTTATAAAGGAGTGATATTTTTGTGAACAATGAAATGGCTTATTTATTGGGAATGATTTGTGGCAATGGTGAGATAGGTGGACGTTTTGATTTTCCGATCATTTCTATTGAAATTCCGCACAAGAAGATTAGAACGGAAGATTTTCACGACATTGCCATTTATGTTAAAGCAAGTATTACGGATATTCGTCGTATCTTGGAGCCTTTGATTGGAACGAATCTGTCTTTCACTCAAGGTGAACATAGTGCAATTTTGTCATTTTCTAAACCACATGAGGATTTTTTGATGAGAGAAATTTTAAGATATACTGGACATGCTGTGAAACATGATAATATGCGTATACATTCGGATATTTTTTCTTTCGCTGATGATCAAAAGAAAATGTTCCTCAGAGGCTTTTGTGATGTAACGGGATACATAAGGAGAAGTAACGCTAGCTTTGGTGAGAAATATAAACATAGAGTATACGTTGAAATTCCTAAAAACTGGTTCATGGTTATCGATATCTGTAACTTGTTAAAAGATTTAAACATTCCCGTTCAAACCATTGATTGGGCTCATCCGAATATCAGAGATAGCAATCTTACAAAATATAATCAAGGTCAGCATAATTTTTGGAAAAAAGAACATCAAATTAAAATTTATGCGAATGAATTTTTACCTATTGGTTTCGGCATAATACACAAAATGCAAGCATTGCAAACTTATTCGGAAGAGTTAATGACTGGATTTAAAGTTAAGAATAAAGCTGTTGATAAAGTTACTCACAGATTTTATTGGGAATTTAACGGAAGAAATAGCATTAAACCTCATCATCCTGGTGAGAATGATATTTCATTGCCGTTACAAATTCGTGGGAAACATTATGATTCTTGGAAACAAATTGCAGAGGAGTTAGGTTATGGTAAATAATCGGAACGTAAAAAGTGAATTTGAGCTTTATGCCCCTATGTGTTTATGGCTAAGTACTTATCTTAGAGATAATTACAAAGGGTTTGAAATAATCACAGTAGATTCGCATGATGAAAGATTGGATAGCGTCTTAAGTAAATATGGGATTGCGAACGATTTAGCTACAGGTATTGGAATTAAAATTGATGTTTTGGGAATTGTGAAAAAAGCTAACGTTGTAAAACTTTTTTTTGTAGAAGCTAAGAAAACGAGTTTGAATCTCCATGATTTGGGACAACTGTTGATATATTGCAGGTTGATTGATCCGGAAGAAGCATTCCTTATGTCGTCATCCGATTTGGGAAGTTTGGATAAATTATTGAATACATTTAAACGAGACGATTTATTAAATTTTGGAAACGGCAAAAAGATGAAAAAGATGAAAGTAGCTATATGGAATATATCAGCTGGTACACCTGAATTTTCAACAATGATTCCAAAAATGTAACAGTAATATTGTGATATTGAATATTTGAATTGACATTTTAGTTTAGTGAAGGAGTTACTTATGGAACATTTCATAACGAAAGTTCAAATTAGCAATTTGCGGCATTTAAAAAATATTGAAATTATTTTGTCCGATGATAAGCGTAAACATTTATTGTTAACCGGCAAAAACGGTTCGGGAAAAACTTCTTTGCTTGAAAAATTGTCAGATTGTTTGAGAGCCGCTGTAATGAATCAAAAGAAAAATCCTAAAAAAATTTTTAACAGCGAAAAATTTTTGCGTAAGGTTTCAAATAACGGAGTTAAAATTGATTTTAATCTTGCTGACGATCTAGAAGAAATTTTTTCTGCTGGTGAGATTATTTTAGCTTATTTTCCTGCGAATCGAAAAGCAAATATCGCACAAGCAAATGGTGTTGAAGATATTAAATTGAAAGTCTGTTACGAAATTTTAAAAGACCCTGCCGAAAATCTTGTCAAATATATGGTTCATTTAAAAACTCAACAAGCATATGCACGACAAGAAAACGATTCCAAAGTTGAAACTGACATTCAAAATTGGTTTGACAGATTTGAAAACGCATTAAAAATTTTGTTGGAAGATAATTCAATCCGACTGGAATATGATTACAAAAATTATAATTTTTTGATTCACCAAGT
>CAJOEB010000092.1 GCA_905233775.1 uncultured Alphaproteobacteria bacterium
CTTCGAACGAGAAACTGAACCTCAACAAAAAGATTTGTTTCATTTTCAGCTGGATTTAGCAAAAGAATGCAATCTGCCGGTTTCTATTCATTCCAGAGACGCTACCAATGACACGATTGCTGTATTATCAGATTATCGTAATGTGTGTGGAGTGATCCACTGTTTTTCGGGTGAAAAGGAATTCGCACGCAAAGCTCTTGATCTGGGGTTTTATATATCGATATCTGGTGTTGTAACTTTCAAAAAAGCAAACGAATTACGAGAATCAATAAAATTTATTCCGACAGATCGATTATTGATAGAAACCGATTCGCCATTTCTTGCACCTGTTCCATTTCGAGGAAAGATTAATGAGCCGGCATTTGTTGTACATGTTGCTGAGAAAATCGCAGAGGTACGTGAAACTACTGTAGAAAGGATTGCACAGGAAACATCTGACAATTTTTTCAGGCTATTTTCTAAGATACAGTTTTAGTTTTTTAGGATATTTTTAGGATATAAATAAATATATATGATACATATGATATTAATGTATATATCTTCTTTAAGATATAGGAGATACAACATTCTTAAAGAACTTTTTACATTTTCTTAATGATTTTTCGATAAAACGATACTGCAATAATAATACAAAAACAATTAAGGATCATTACAATGAACAATACATCATACAAATCGACATCATACAAACCATTCTCTAACAGCGGTAACAGCACCAGCACCCACGGGGGGGGGTAGTCCTCTCATTTATCAGGCTTATCAGGACAATTTTCCGCGAACAAACTCATTTTCATGAGGTAGTCCTCTTATTTATTAGAATTATCGGGACAATTCTTGAGAATTTTCGCAAAATATTTCGGCATTTTCTACTCCAGCATTTTTTCTCGCGATTTTCTTCTTCCCATTGCAACCAAAAACACACCAAATTACACCACAATTGCCACATATCACATCATAAAGGCAATACGTGTTATCACAATGGCGGCATCCTTATCGAATAGTATTCCTGTTTTGGTTATTCTGCTTCTTTTTGCTCGTGACCATTACCGTTTCTACGAGCTGAAAAACAAACTAAAGGCCTCTGCGTATCTCGCTGCGAGTATGATACAGCAAGTCAGCAATACACGCACAGATAAACAGCTTACATCTTTAGATTTCGCAAGAATAGCTTATGCCAGCTGTCTCAATCTATTCCATACAAATACCATGTTCAAACCATGGCCGTTAGGGATATACTATGCAGTAAACTTTTGTTGGGTAAAACGCATCGATAATAACAGCTATCAGTTTCAGCAATGTTGGGGATCTTTGTCAGTAGGAACGTCTCCATCTGAAATGAGCAAGTCATGCGGAACAGTTGTAACAAAAACACATGCACAAATACAGGCGATACATCCAAACTTGATCTGTACTAAAGACGGAGAAGAACGTGTATGTATAGAATGTTATTATAGAAAGCCACCGTCCGGATATAATAAAAGCAAACTCGGATTTTTTATATTAGAGCCACAACTTAAAAAAAGCTGGGATGTATCAAATAATCTTTTTCTTTATTCTTTAATAATTACCCCCAAACCTGGATTGTTTCCTGGTAAAAATTGATATCGATATAGTTCTTGCAAAAGTCTTTTTTGATTGTATTTTTAGCTTCAGAAAATCAAAAACTTCAAAATGCAGTTTTCTAATTTCGCAAAAACTATAATGTTTATGGAGAAGAAATAGGGTCAAGAAATAACCATGTGATCATTCAAATATAGTAATGTAATTACAACCATACGAGTTTGCGAAAAATATGCCAATCAGGTTGATGTGATGTCTTTTTCTAATTGCAGATACAAATCTTTGATAAAAAAACGCCCTCTCAGTTAAGAGAGAGCGTATAACTAAATGGAGGTAAATATGAAAAACAATTATTGCTTGTCTTGAGTTTTACCTATAGCTACACCCAAGATATCGCCCAAGCTGGCGCCGCTGTCTGAAGATCCGAATTCTTCCATCGCTTTTTTCTCTTTCTCAATTTCAAGAGATTTGATGGATAATGAAACCTTCTTTGTGTTTTTGTCGATGCTGAGTATTTTTGCATCAACTTTTTCACCAACAGCGAATCTGTCGGTCCTGCGATCCTGTCGGTCTTTCGCAAGGTCGGCATTTTTTATGAATCCGAGAGCACCGTTGGATAAGATTACCTCAAGTCCCTCATTTCCTTTAATTTCAGAAATGATACATGTGACTACGGCTCCTCTCTTCAATTCAATATCTGCATTTCCATACGGACATTCTGTAAGTTGTTTAATACCGAGTGATACTCTTTCTCTATCAGGTTCAATTTCAAGCACTTTTACAGTAATTTTATCACCCTTCTGGAACTTTGCAATATCTTCTTCTTTTGGTTTTTCCCAAGAAATATCATTGAAGTGAACCATACCATCGATATCTTTGGTCATACTTACGAAAATACCAAATTCAGTGATATTTGTGATTTCGCCTTCAAATACATGTCCAACAGGGAAGTCTTTTTCGATCTTTTCCCAAGGATTTTCTTGTAATTGCTTGATACCAAGTCCCATACGACGTTTAGAAACATCTACATCCAAAACAACTACGTCGATTATATCTCCAGGATTGGCCATTTTTGTCGGAGATATATTCTTTTTCCAGCTGATTTCCGAGACATATACAAGACCTTCTACGCCTTCCTTCAATTCGACGAAAATACCATATTCGGTTACGTTCGTAACTTTTCCGCTTACACGACTTCCAACGGTAAATTCTTTGTCTACACCTTCCCACGGATCCTTTGTAAGTTGTTTCATGCCAAGAGAAATACGTTTCGTTTCTTTGTTGAATTTTATAACCATAACCTGGACCTTTTGTCCGATCGAAACGACTTCTGAAGGATGGTTAACTCGTCTCCAAGCGATATCTGCGTTGTGCAACAAACCGTCTATACCGCCAATATCAACGAAAGCTCCGTAAGTCGTGATATTTTTAACGACGCCTTCAATGATTTTTCCTTCTTCAAGGCTCGCCATAACTTTCTCGCGCTCTTCAGCATTTGCGCCTTCTAAAATTCCTTTACGAGAAACTACGATATTATCACGTGCTCTATCCATTTTCAGGATCAAGAACGGCTGAGAAACACCCATAAGCGGCGTAACATCTTTTACCGGACGAACATCAACCTGACTGCCAGGTAAAAATGCCGTAGCTCCGTTTAAATCGACCATGAAACCACCTTTTACTCGGCTGAACATGGTTCCCATAACGCTTGTACCTTCTTTAAAGCACTTCTCAAAATCTTCCCATGCAGCTTCTCTGAGAGCTTTTTCGCGGCTAAGAACTATTTCACCGCTTTTATCTTCGTATCTGTCTATGAAAACATCGATACTATCACCGGCTTTAAGCTCTAATGTACGTCCACCGACTGTAAATTCACTTGTCGCAATGCGTCCTTCTGACTTAAGTCCAACGTCAATAGTTACGAAATTATCATCGATACTGACAATCGTTCCTTTTACTACTTTTCCTTCCCATGTAGACGCCTTACATGCTTCTTCAAATAATTCCGCAAAACTTTGTTTGCTATTTTCTTCTGTCATATTCACTCTTTCTTGCAACGAGGATTATAAAAAAACATTCCTCTTGCTGTTATCTAATTAAAAAAATCCAAAACCAATTATAAAAATACTATCTAAATTACCTAACCTTGACGGGCTTTAAATTTAGGATCCGTCTTGTTGATGATATAGACTCTGCCTTTTCTCTTTACAAGACGACAGTTCTTATGCCTGGATCGGATAGTTTTCAAAGAATTAACTACCTTCATCGTAACAATCTCCTTTCGGCGCTCTTGTACACTGTTTTAAGTGAAAAGTCAAGCTGTTTTGGTATTATTTCGATTGTTATACTTTTTTTTGTCGCTGTCCTACTTCTTTTTGCAAAGACAATAGAACGGAACACTTACTAAAAACATCACAGTACTAATGAAAATCAGTTTTTCGCCTGATCCGAATATTGCCGCGAACGTGTATAATATGGAGATGAACCCCACAATCGGCAATAAGATTTTTTCTGTAAATGTTAGCATGTCCTTTTTCGTGATAGCTAAATAACAAAACGCAACAGCCGAGTAGAAATACGGCAATAGCATTGCGAGGACTGAAACATCAATTAACAATTCCGTTACACTAACCAAAGATGGTTGATAAGTGGATAAAAATACGATTGCCATTAGAATGCTGCCAATCCAAACGCCAACAGGAGCACCATTTTTGTTTGATTGCGCAAAATATCGAGGAAACAATCCCTCTTTTGCTGCTGCGTATGGTACTTGTCCTTGAATTAATATCCAACCGTTTAAAGATCCGTATATTCCAATGAGACCTGTCACAATCATAAAAATGCTTCCCCAATCGCCGAATATTTTTTTTGCGGCATCGACGTAAGGTGCTTTTGATACAATTAATTCAGCTTGCGGGATTATTCCGGAAATCACTACTGCTCCGCATATGTATACAAATGCTGTTAGCAATACTCCGTTTACAGTCGCAAGCGGAATGGTTTTTGTTGGATTTTTTACATTTGCGACAGGAATTGTTGCAGATTCTAAGCCGATAAAAGCCCAAAGCAACACCGATGACATAGATCCGAGAGACGAAATCGCATTAGAGGTATTTATTGAGCTAAAATCGAATACTTTTGAAAAATCTACGAAAAATATTCCGGCAAATGCAACTATAACTAAAGGAGCTATCTTTAATATAACAATGATTACTTCATAAAAAGTAGATTTACTGATATCTAAGGTATTTGTAAATGTAAATAATGCAATCATCGCAAGTCCAAATGTTATTGCGAATGCCTGATTTGCGACAAGATCGGGACAAAAGATCGACATATACTGTAAACCGCCGACTAACAGCGACACACTGCCGCACCATGCACTGATCCAGTAGCCCCAAGCCATTTGAAATCCGACGAAATCACCGAAAACATGTCGAGCAAAGGTATACGGACCTCCTGCTTTTGGTATCCACATACTAAGTTTCGAAAAAGCGAGAGCAAGAGCCAATGCGCCTATTGTCGTCAAAATCCATCCGATAATCGAGATACTGCCGTATGGTGCTAATATTGC
>CAJOEB010000093.1 GCA_905233775.1 uncultured Alphaproteobacteria bacterium
TCACATTTTGCTTTTAAAATCGGGTTACCATAAGTTAATATCGTCATAACGTTTCCAGAATCCTTTTTTCTTATTATATTGCGTTTTTGTTGGTTGCGCCAGTCTGCCTTTTTCGATAATTCTTTTAGAAGTTTTAGAAAATCATCAGAAGCGAAATCATGCCAACCAAAATATTTGTGAACGATTTTTCCTTCATCATCAAATACAAAGCAAGCGGGAACTCCTTCTATCCCATTAGCTTTTGAAATAGATTTATATGGCTTTAACATATTGATATCATATTTTTTATAGTGTTCTTTTACTTCTTCGATGTCTTCATTACCAATATTTAATGCCAGTACACCTATGTCTATCATATTTTTTTCTAAAAGCTTACTTCTTAAATTATCTAATGATTTCAAAACGACAGGACAGTTCGGGCACCATGTTGTAGAAAATGCTACGATAATAATATGTCCTTTGAGCTGAGGAAATTTGAATTTTATGCCATTTTCACCGATAAAAACAAAATCTGCCCCGGCAATATCTTCAAATGATTTTGGATTTTTATTATCTTCATCATTTTTTGCAATATCTTCTTGCATATTATTTTGTTGACTTCCTTCTTTTTTCGGAGCACTTGTTCCTCCTGAGCAAGGATCAAAGATTAACAAACCTACCGATGTGATCAAAAATGCTGTATAATTTCGAAGATTTTTAGAGATAAACATGAAACGATTCCTTATATTTACTTTTATTTTTCTTTTTACTTTATCTGCCTGCGGTCGTAGAGGTGTTTTAGAAAAACCGGAAGGCGAAGGAACATATCCGAAACAATACCCTGCGCCAATTGATTACGACAAGTCAGACAAATAAATTTATTCTCTTCTATATTATATCACTCTATATTAATCAGAGATACATGACTTTTATAAATGTTTTTCTTACATAATTAACAGATAAAACCATTTTCTTTTAATGCGGATAGAGTAGGGGAGCAATCGCATTTTCCAACGGTAACAACAGAGACTTTAGAAGACAATATTTTACCGGCGAGCCTTTTTATATCTTCTATTGATACAGCATCTAATTTATTCAACATCTCTTCATGAGATATAGGATGACCAAAAATTGCGGTTTGATTTACAATCTGTTCGCAAGATGTACTATTATTTTCAGCTGCAATCAACAGACTTGCTTTAAACTGCGCTTTTGTTCGATTAAATTCTTTTTCAGAAATATTTTCTTTCATTTTTAATAGCTCGACTGCCAAAACATCAGATAATTCTTTTAATTTATCGGAAGTTGTCGCTGAATAAATTCCAAAAGTTCCATTATTAGAGTATGAATTTGTGAATGAATATATTGAATATACCAATCCTCGTTTTTCTCTTATTTCTTGAAATAATCTGGATGACATTCCTCCGCCTAAAATTGACGAGAATATCGCCATGGTATAGTAATCAGGATCTTTGCTTGAAACCCCTTCGAAACCAACAATAGCATGTACTTGCTCGATGTCTCTTATGTCAGAGTGATTACCTCCGATATATTTGAATTGTGTATTATATGTCGGTGTTTTTTCATTAATGAAGGCTGAAAAATATTTATTTGCGGTATCTAGCAATTCATTGTGTGATACATTTCCGACTGCGCCAAAAATAATGTTATTTGAGTGATAATATCTTGCTAAGTATTTTCTGAGATCATCAGACGACATTTTTGAAACTATCTCTTCAGTTTCTAAAATTGATGTGCCTAACGGTTGATTACCAAATGCCATTTTTTGAAAATGTTCGAAAATAATATCATCTGGGGTATCTCTTGATTGATACAATTCCTGTAGAACTACGCCCCTTTCGCGTTCCAATTCATCTTCGGAAATTAAAGAATTTTGCAGCATATCGGAAAGTATATCGATTGCCATATTAGTATCTTCTTTAAGAAATTTTGCGTAATATGCAGTAGTTTCGCGCGCTGTGTAAGCGTTAATATATCCACCTACTGATTCAAATTCATCTGCTATTTGCTGTGCTGTTCTATTGCTTGTTCCTTTGAACAACATATGTTCGAGAAAATGTGAAATACCATAATTAGAGGAATCTTCGCATATTCCGCCGACTCTTACCCAGTATCCCAGAACTACGCTGTTCAGATTTTCCATTGTTTTCGTTACTACTTTGAGTCCGTTGTTCAATTGAGTTAGTTTCACGTTTTCCATTTTCTTCGTTATTCCTTTCGTGATCAGTATTATTTTCTTTTGTATTATTCTCTAATGCTATATTTGTTGCTATATCTGTATTTGAATTGATTTTATTATAATCATCCGATTTTTTAAATGTTATTTGAGAATTGGAATTAACCGATGTTGTCGCCATGGTGTTGTTTAATAATAACTGATTTATAGAAGAATGATTTTTTTTAGACTTATTTCTGTTATCGTTTCTATTTTTATGACCATTATTATTAGTATTATTTGATTTTAATAACAGAAGTTTTTCAGCACATGAACGGCGTTTGTTTTCTGCTAAATATCTTCTTTCTGCTAATTTATTGAATGAACATGTCAGTAACCATTGAACAAGTGCGTCTCTTTTTTTTGCAGTTTTTCCTCCGACAACGACAACGATTACCCGTTCATGCCCTTTTCGCGCAGTTACAGCAATATTATATCCCGATGCACAGACAAATCCCGTTTTTAATCCGTCTACGGTAATTCCTCCGTTTTCACCGAGAAGATGGTTGTGATTTTTATGACATTTTCCTTTGTAATAAAAAACTTGTGTAGAGAATAACGGGAAAAATTCCGGATATTCTGATATTAGTGCACGCGAAAGCTTTAACATATCTCTGACAGTTGTCAGTTGCGACGTATTTTTCCATCCGGACGCATTGCAAAAAGTCGTTGAATACATGCGTAAACGTCTGGCTTCATTATTCATCATGCGGACAAATCTTTTTTCTGATCCTCCAATATGTTCGGCTAAAGCTACAGCCACATCATTTGCGGATTTTGTTATTAAAGCCAAGATTGCATTACGTACGGTAATATAATCACCTTCCTTGAATCCGATTTTACTTGGTTTTTGTTCAGCAGCATGTGCTGAAATGCGAATCATTGTTTTTGGACTGATTTTTTTTTCTCTTAATGCTTTAAAAACCAACTTTAAGGTCATCATTTTTGTCATTGATGCGGGTTGTGTTCTGATATCCGGATTAGAAGCATATAAAATTTCTCCGGTTTTTGCATCTGCAACAATTGATGCTCTGGGCGGAACTTTTTTTACAATATACTTTACCTTATATTTACCTTCAGCTCCCAAGGTAAAAATGATAGATAAAAATACTGCAAAAAAATATCTAAGCAAAATAAGTTACTGCGCTTTTCGTTTTTGTAAACAACTTCGTAAACAACAAAAAAGCCTCCTCTCATGAATGAGAGAAGGCAGATCAAAAAAACAAGGAGGATAACATCAAGAAGTCTTTATTCCAAAACCTTGATAACGATTCTTGAACTTTGCTAACTGTCCACCGGTATCTACTAACTGACGTACACCGGTCCATGCCGGATGGGATTTAGAATCGATATCTAATTTCATAACATCGCCTTCTTTGCCCCATGTAGATCTTGTTTTAAATGAAAACCCATCTGTCATAACCACTGTAATTTCATGGTAATCTGGGTGTATACCTTTTTTCATAGAAACTCCTGCAACATTGCTTCGCATATATTATATGAAATCAAAATGTCTTACAAGTATTTGGAGACAATAATTATTCATTAATTATTCATTAGACCTCTTACAAAAGTCACTTTATAATATTTTATAATATTTTAGTATTTTCAGATCAGATTATAATATTTTCAGATCCCGAAAAACAGATAATGCAAAATACTAATTTTCGACTTTCAATTTTTGATTTTTATAAAAGGATAATTATTTATAATGTTACTATTATTTATTAAAGTTAGTGCGAAAGTATAAAATATCATTTTTTCAATTCTGATTTTTTAGGATTTTGAAATCATCTGAGATTGCTTTCGCAATAACTTCTATTTTTAATATTACTTTTGTGCCGGAAATAATCCAGGCTTCGGAGCAATTATTAATTGATAAAAAAAGGCTGTTCCATATATATCAAATGCTTTTGGTTCTAATATAAAAAGGCCTAATTTTCTTTTATCGAAGTTAATTTTTCTGTAATGAATTTCAATGAGTACACGTTCATCACCATCTTTTTCACAAAATAAATCAGAATGCT
>CAJOEB010000094.1:0-2481 GCA_905233775.1 uncultured Alphaproteobacteria bacterium
TAACTCAACCGGATGTTTTTGTAAAAAATAATACGGCAGAGTATATAGTTTCAAGACGCCAAGAACTTACAAATGTATTTTTTAAAAAGAACGACAAGATTTCTGTTATGTTCAGTTATCCGATATGGTTTTTTTCATCTGTTAGAAGTGGTTGTATTTTAGAAAGGAATTATGTGGATTCTTGCGAGAACTTTAACATTGAAGAATTTGATAAAAACAAACAATACGAAGACATAATAATTCCGTTTGAATTTGTTCTTGACAGAACTGACGATATGCTAAATCCGACGCAAGGTTATAGGGCATTTGCTTCATATTCATACATAAAATTAATGAAAGCTCGTATTAATCAATTGCATGCAGTAAATACAGGTTTCTCATATAATTTTCCTTTAGATAATTCAAAGAAAACAATTGCGGCATTTAATATAGAAGATCGTATGATTTTCGGAAAAGAGATAGACGATATTCCTCTTGATAAAAGAATTTATGCCGGTGGTATGGCTTCTGTACGCGGTTATGCAAATCAGATGGCAACAGATGCTGTTGTCGGACGTGATACTGTTATGGGTGGAAAATCGACAATAGAATTTAACACGGAATTGAGACGAAAAATTTCAAAAGATTTTGGGGCGGTAGTTTTTTTTGATGGAGCCAAAGTTTTTCAAAATCGATCAAAGCATCCGGATATGCAAATTGATAAAAAAAGATGGTTTTATTCTGTTGGATTTGGCGTACGATATTTTACAAGCATAGGACCAATACGAGCAGATCTTGCGTTTCCTATAAAGAGACGAAAAGGAATAGATTCAAGAATGCAGTTTATTCTTAGTTTAGGACAGGCATTTTGAAAAGGTTTTTGAAAAAGAAACACATAAAAGTAATAAAATTGGTATGCAAAACTATTGGAATTGGTTTAACTATCCTTTGCGTACCTATTGTTATGTTTTGTTTCGATATAGGACGCCAAATTCTACTCAATGGACTAAATAAATATTTTCAGTCACAAGGTATAATTTTCGAAATAAAAGGACTTAATAGAGGTTTTTCAAAAGTTGATGGTATTTTCGTAAAATTACAAAATGGAATGGAAATTTCTATTTCAAATATTTCTATAAAAAGAGATGGATTTTTATCAAGAGCAGATATTTATGCAGAAAAATTTTCATTAAAAAGCAGAATTAATGAAAAGTCATCTTCGGATCAAAAATCTTTAAAAGAGATATCAGATTCTGCAATTTACTATGCAAAAACTTTGCGAACTTTTGTAAAAACAATATCGATTGATGACTCGATTTTTGATATCGAACAAAAAAAATACAAAGTAGCGAACATAAAATATGATGCAATACAATCAAAAGATAATTTTAGATATGGATTAGACGAAAATTACATTATTAATCTTTCCGTTGAATGGAATACTTTTTCTTGTTCAAAAATCATTGTGCAAATAAAAAAACTAAAAGAATTCAGCGGTAAGAAAGAGTTTGATGGAAAGATAGAAATAAAAGATCCTAATTCAAATATTTCTCCAATAAAATTTGAAATAGAAAAGAATGGAAAGGTATATAAAACTGATGGAAATTTACATCTTCAAGATGATGCTGTCTTTTTAAATACAAAAATAAATCTTGATGATTGTTCTTTAGAATTACCTAACGAAATAAAATCGAATTTTGAAAATTTAAAAGCTGTTTTTGATATAAAATACTTTATCGGCAAAAATAATGAAATATCGATAAAATTTGAAAGAGATAATCAGGTTATCGGAGACGCAATTTGTTCAATTCAAAATAATATCATAAATATTTCAGGAAATATAAATTGGATAAGCATTTGTGATTATCGTTTTAAAAAATTTCATTGCAGAATTTTCGATTTACAGAAAATAAATACAGAAATTTATGGTGAGGATTTTAAATTAAATCTATCAGCAAAAATCGATAAAAATATTTTTATAGAAAACGCCATTTTTGCTGTTCAAAAGAATGGGTTAAATGGATTTATCAAAACTATGAAACCATTCACGTTGGCTAATGCAAATACTAATGTAGACTTGGAATTCAAATTTGATCAATTGGATTTCTGGAGTAAAATTATTCCGATATCAGGAGATAGTTGCGGAACAATTAGCTATAAAAATGCGAAGATAAAAGCTAATTGCAAAGGAAAAAATATCGTAATAAAGGATAGCAACCTACTGAATTATACCTTATCTATTGATGATAAAAATATTTCTCTAAAAGCAGCAAATGCATCATATCTTAATTCTAAATGGCAGAACGTATTTTTTGATATCAGCAAAGGAAAACTAAATTTTTCAGGAAAAAGTCATAACCAATCTTCAACGTTTATGATTTCCGGAACAATATCTGACTCTCTCAAAAACATATCATTAAACAAAGGAAAAATAAAAACAGATAATCTTCAAAGTAATATAAAAATATGCGATTTGGACTTTGATAACGGCAATTATAAAAT
>CAJOEB010000094.1:2586-6810 GCA_905233775.1 uncultured Alphaproteobacteria bacterium
GGTGCGATAAATTTGGAGCATTCCAAAAATTCTGTGTCAGGAAATAGTCATATTATTATATCTGATCTTTTGTCCGGAAGAAGTTCTGTTGAGCTAAATGGTCGTTTAATTCACGATGGTTTGCAATTAAATGCAATAGTAAAAAATGCAAAAAATGTTTTAAGAGCAGATATGTCTGTTCCAATATCACTTCAAAAAAATGGTACTGTCATAAAAAGTATCAATTCGATTCCGATAAAATGTCATATATTTGGCGCCACTCGTTTAGAACATCTATTCGAATTGCCGGATCAAACAGATGCTCGCGGGTTATTCGATTGTAATTTGTATATATCCGGAAGTTTTTCAGCTCCGCAAATAAACGGAAATGCAAATTTGAAAAACGGATATTTTGTAATGGGTGATGTATTTTTGAAAAATGGAGATATTCAATTTAAATGTTATGGAGATACAATAGCTGTTTCTCACGCTGAATTTGTAGATAGCAGAAAAAAGAAAATGATAGTCACGGGGAACGGAAAATTCTTTTTTGATGGACTAATACCGAATATCAAAACGAACTTGGTTTTAAGTTGTAATGATTTTACTCTTTTTGATTCAGAAGATTTAAATATTGCTGTCAGTGGAAAAGGAAGAATTACAGGCAATATAGATGACCTTCTGATTAGCGGAGATGTAGATATCACAAAATGTAAAGTTCAAAATATGGATGCGGTATCCAGTGACCAAAATGATGGAATTGTAGTTGATAACGAAATTAATGTTATAAGTAAGAAGCAAATTGAAGAGAAGAAATCCGAAAAAGATTTTTGTCGCTACGATATTATTATGCGTTGTCCGAAAGTATTAGTTGTCGGTAGTGTGTTCGACATGATCTTAGGAGGTAATTTGCGGCTCGCGAGTTATGAACATCGAGCAACACTAATCGGATTATTAAAATTGCAAGAAGGAAAATTGAACTTATTCGGCAAACGTCTTTTAATGCGAAAAGGTGAAGTTGAGTTTTTTGAGCAGTATCCATTTGATCCGCGAGTAAGTTTGGTGTGTACAAATAATTTTGGAGAAATGGTTGTTTACTTAAAGATAAAAAATGCTCCCGAAAAAGGTGTTTCGTTTAATTTGTATTCCGTACCTAGCTATTCGCAAGAAGTAATTCTTTCTCAAATGTTATTCGGAAAAGATATGAAATATTTAAGCGTATCAGAGGCAGCGCAATTTGCACAAGCTATGAGCAGCTTTAAACAAAAAGGCTATATTTTTTCTATATTAAATACATTTAAGAGCAGCGGAATAATTGATAGCATATCTTTTTCGAACTCAAATAGTAGAAATAATTCTTTAAATACAAACACGCAAACATCAGAGACACAAGGGAATATGAATGTCAGTGCCGGAAAATACATAGGAGATAATCTGTTCATTAGTGTGAACAAAAACTCTGACGAATCTACTTCATTTGATATAGATTACTCACTTACGCCAAAGATATCTGTTAAGGCGAATACAAACGGAGAAGCAGGTATAAGCTGGAAATATAAGTATTAGCGCCGATTAGTATTACTTAGTATTACTGAGTTTGACATTTCCTGATTATTTTTATAACATCACGCGTTATTTGAAATAAGGAGTTTCTTATGTCGAATGATGTTAGGAAAGTCACTTTCGAAGAAGCTTTTGAGATATTTAATTCTCCTTTTTTTGAGTTATTACGTCGAGCTCATAATGTTCATATAAAAAATTTTGATGAACAGACTGTACAAATCAGCGATATTCTGAGTATTCGGACAGGAGGTTGCTCCGAAGATTGCGCATATTGCGCACAATCTGCAAAAAATGGGATAAAAGCGCAAAAACAACCAATGCTTGATCTTGAAACTGTAGTTAACGCAGCAAAATCAGCTAAGCAACGTGGTGCTTCTCGCTTTTGTATGAGTACTTCGGGTCGTTGTTTAATGCAAGAACACGAGTTTGATAGAATATGCGATATTGTGAAGGCTGTGCACGATCTTGGTATGGAAACATGCGTTACTATCGGATTTCTAACGGAGCAACAAGCTAAAAAGCTGAAAAAATCCGGATTAGATTATTACAATCACAACGTTGATACTTCTCCGGAATTTTACAAAAATATTGTTTCAACACACACTATAGATGATCGTATAAAGACAATTGAAATTGTACAAGCAGCAGGCATAAATGTATGTTCATGTGGTATTGTTGGCATGGGAGAAACGAATGAAGATCGCGTAAAAATGTTGGTGTTACTCGCGAATTTAAAAATTCCTCCGCGATGTGTTCCAATAAATAAGCTGGTAAAAATTCCTGGAACGCGAATTAATAATTCTGTACCAATCGATGATTTTGATTTTATTCGTTTAATTGCATTAGCTCGAATTTTGATGCCGAAATCATATGTAAAAATTGCTGCAGGAAGAAATACATTACATCAATCAACTCAGGCTTTGTGTATTTTTGTAGGAGCTAATGCTCTTTTTTCCAGTGAGAATTTACTGACTGTCGATAACATAACGGATGGTAGTGATGGAGTCTTGTTCAAAAAACTAAATATCAAAATAGAAAAGCAGTAAGAGAATAAGAAAACATAAGCAATAAGAGAAAAAAATATATATATGAATAAATATGTGAATAAATCAGAAATTACTTCAAATAACATTAATGTAGATTATCTTGCTAATCATGTTAAATTTATTCCGACGATTGCAGATTGGTATTTTTCTGCTTTTGGAACCGAAAGTTCATCAATAGAAAAATGTACAAAAATTATTCAGCAAAGATTAAACACAACTGATCTTGATATTTGTTTTCTAGCATTTATTGAAAACCAAATTGTTGGAACTGTATCATTATCGGCTAATGATATTCCGAAAAATCCAAAAATGACTCCATGTATTTCAAATCTTTTCGTTGCAGAGAAATATCGTCATAAAGGTATTGGTCGATATTTGATTAAGTGTGCAAAGCAAAAACTGAAAAATATGCAGTTCAATAAAGCGTACTTATATACAACCGACGAAAGTATTTATTTATGGTATGAATTATTAGACTGGAACGTCATTGGTGATGATATTATCAATTTTAAGAAGATAAAAATCATGGAAAGCAAACTATAGTTAAAGAAAACTGTAATTAATGGTTACAAAATTCATCTAATCGATTTAGAAATTTATCAATTCAGGAGTTTGTACATATGAATCTCAATAAAAATACTTTTGTAATAAGTTTAGGAACATTGCTTGAATGGGCGGAATTTACTTTTTTCGCATATATGGCCGACTATTTATCGCATATATTTTTTCCTATCGATGATCCGGATCTTGCTCGTTTAAAAATCTATGGAGTATTTGCCGCAAGTTATCTAATGCGTCCTGCCGGTGCGATTTTTTTCGGACATATCGGTGATAGGTACGGTCGAAAACCGCCTATGATCGCATCTCTTTTACTTATGGCTGCGGCGACATTTTCAATGGGAATTTTACCGACATATGCATCAATAGGTGTTATTTCTTCAATTTTGCTTGTCATTTTTAGAATGATACAGGGATTTGCTGTCGGTGGCGAATTTAATGGTGCAACTGTGGTTCTAACTGAACATGACAAAACACATCCATTTATGGCAGGGTCATGGACATCATTTGCATCTGCGGCGGGAATGGCTTTTGGTGGATTGATGGCAGCGATTGTATCAACATTTAGCGTATATTATGCTGATCTTTGGCGCCTTCCTTTTCTGCTCAGCTCTGTTTTGGCATTGGTAGCGATATATTTACGCAAAGATATGGATGAAACAGAAGATTTTCGCATTGCAAAGAAAAATAATTCTCTCTTCAGATTTCCGATAATAGCAGCTTGGAAATATAATAAGGCAGGACTTATATGCACTGCAGCTTTTTCAATGTTTATTTCTGTTTATGTGTATACGGGAAATATCTATTATAGGACAATTGCCGTAAATATAGGGAAAATTGCTCAAGAACAAGCTGCTTTAGCTATTACAATCGGAGTATCTTTGAATACAATACTTATTCCGATTTTTGCAAATATCGCAGATAAAACTAACGGAAAAAAGTTATGCGTTATCGGGTTATTTTCTGCATTAATTTTTAGTCCTGTTATCATATTTTTAGCGACTATCGGAGATTTTCGCTATGTATTACTCGGACAATGTATATATGGAGTAATCGACGCAATAGTTTCAGCAACAGC
>CAJOEB010000095.1 GCA_905233775.1 uncultured Alphaproteobacteria bacterium
TACTACATCTATTAATTCAACAGAAAAAATATCGGGTAAAGCTTTTGTGTTGACTTTTGTATGTGATTACAACTTCTCAAGCGATCTTGTGAAAAAATTGTTTGCAGGTGGTTCAAATACAGTGAATGGGTCAAAATTCCTAATTTGGGGCAGAGGCGTAGGCGTGTGCGATTGACGATAATATTCTCTTTCCAGTTTCTTTTACAAAAGTATAAATTAATTTTATTTACGATCTAAAGTTTTATTTTCGGTAATTTATTAGGGTTATCGCAAAAATCGAAAATTGGCATTTTTGAGGATCAGATTATCAAAGATAATAAATAGTACAAAATTACTTTCGCAAGAGATATATTATTTGAAGTTCAGCATTTAAAACAGATTGAAAAAGATTTCCAAAAAAATTCTAATTCAATCAGTTAAATTAGTTTACCTCGAAATAATCTGCTACCTTGAAAGCGGAAGAATTTTTTTGTACCTTCACATCAATAATTATTATTTATATATAAGATTATATCTAGATTATAATGAATTATATATTATGAGTAAGTACTAATATAAGTCAGTACGAATAGTAACGTTCTTGCGAAAGTAATTTTTTGGTATTTTTCAGTTTCTGAAAGTAAGAGTATTCAAAATACCATTTTCGATTTTCACGAGAACTTTAATAACGAATAAAAAAATGTTTGATATACAAAGAAAACCATCACATGAGTTAAATACTAAGCATAAATTAAACGTAAATTTTGCATCGGGACCATGTGCAAAGCGAAAAGGATGGATACCTCCCGCACAGAAATTGCTTGGTCGATCACATAGATCACAAGACGGACTTGAAAAAATCCGTCAAACAATTCAATTAATGAAAAAGATTTTGCAAATTCCCGATGATTATTTGGTAGGAATTGTAAGCGGCTCAAATACGGGAGCTATGGAGACTCTGCTTTGGAATCTTTTAGGAGAAAGAGGTGTTGATACATTTTCGAGCTGCAATTTCGGAAAAGCTTGGACTCATGACGTAGTAGATGAATTATGCATAAAAGATGTTCGAGTGTTTACGAATTCATTTCCGAACTTATGTGATACAAGAGACGTAGATTTTAATCGCGATTTAGTCTTCTGCTGGACTTCGACAACATCAGGGGCATCATTTCATAACGCTGATTGGATCAAAAGCGATCGTGACGGATTAACCATATGTGATGCGACTTCCGCTGTTTTCTGTTGTGATATAGATTGGACAAAACTGGACGCCACGGCTTTTTCCTGGCAAAAAGGTATTGGCGGAGAAGCTGGGCTTGGAACAATTGTTTTAAGTCCAAGGGCTATTGCGCGGTTAGAATCATATCAACCATCTTGGGCTATTCCGCGAATTTTTAAAGTAGCTTCAAACAAGAAAGTTAATTTCGATATCTTTAAAGGATGTACGATCAATACGCCCTCAATGCTATGTATAGAGGATTTTTACGAAGCTTTAATTTGGACAGAAAGCATAGGAGGATTACAAGCTCTATTGAAAAAAGTCGAAGATAATTATCACTGTGTACAAGAATGGATATCGAATCAGAATTTGTTTAGTTTTTTGGTAAGAGAAAGCGACCGCGCGCATCATATTGCTTGTTTTGATATAACAGATGTGCGTTACAAAACTCTTTCTGTGTCGGAAAAATGGAGTTTTCTTAAAAAAGTAGTTGCTATATGCGATAAAGATGGTACAGGACACGATTTTTTGGGTCATATAGCGACAGAACCGCATCTCAGAATGTGGATAGGACCAACAATTGATGTAGAAGATATCGTGCATTTCTTACCATGCATGGAACAAGCGTGTAAAAAGGTCTTAGATGATACAAAATACGCAAATTGTCGATTCTAAATCATCTATTGATTTATTTTTAACTACTCTCTTGTCTGATATTGAAACAGTATTACCGGAAGATAAGTTTATTGCTGTAGATACGGAGTTTATAAGGGAAAATTTAGATATTCCGCTGCTTTGCCTTGTTCAAATCGCTACACCTAATTATTGTTTTGTTATAGATCCGCTTGCAGTTGATATTTCTTTTTTAATAAAAGTTTTTTCAGATAAAAATATCATCAAAGTTTTTCATTCGGCAGGACAAGATATAGATGTTTTGTATTATTCAAATATAAGGAATATTGAGAATATTTATGATACGCAATTATATGAAATGTTGCTGTCGACAAAAGAATACATCAGTTATAAATCAATTGTAGCGCGTTATCTCAAAAAAAATATTGATAAAAACTATGTCGTAAGCGATTGGCAGAGAAGACCATTGAGTAAAGAACAACTGCAATATTCTATTGGTGATGTAGTTTATTTGCGTGAAGTTTATAAAAAACAGCGACAAAAATTAGTCGATCTTGGACGTATTGATTGGCTAAAACCTGAAATGGAGCAATTATCCGGGAATAACGTAAGTCATTATCGTGAAAAAGATTTTGAAACAGCAAAAAAACTTTCAGAATGGGTAGGAAACAGAGCGAAAGAACGCAATATTGATATGCAGAATATAGCAGATGAACGAGCTATAAAACGTATATGCAGAAAGGGGCAGCCATATATACAAAAGATGCTGAAATATCGAGGATTGATCAATAAAGATTTTAGAGACTTCTTACTGTTTGCCAAAGATATTATTCCTGACAATCACTTTGATAATTCTAAACAAGATTTAACAACTCATGCACTTAAGTTGGTTTTGGAAATGTGCTCACAAAAAAGTAATATTGCGCCGGCAATTATTGCAAACTCGGATGATCTTGAAAATTTTATTAAAACATATGAAAGTAATCCTTCAAGTTTACGCATTATGAAAGATTGGCGTTATGATATTTTCGGAAAGTATGCGCAAAGTTTTCTCGATGAAAAACTTTCAATCACGTTGAAAAACAGATGTGTGGAGTTTGCGGAGCGATGAAAAATATCATAGCTATTACTGCCTGCTTAAAACGTTGTTCGGTTGCGATATCCTATGATGAAACTATTCATCAAATAAACGAAAATATAGATGCAGCAACAAATTTAGCTTTTCTTTTACAAAAATTAATAGAGGATAATAATCTTAATCTGAGAAAAATCGATGGCGTTATCACGACATCCGGTCCTGGCTCATTTACAGGCATACGAACAGCACAAAGTTTAGCGAAAGCAATAGCTCTTACCTTAAAAATTCCATCGGTTAGCATTAATTATTTTGATATAATTGAAAAACTTACTTCCTGTAAAAACGAAAATAAATTGATTACAATAAAAGCGGATAAAAATCAAATTTATTTTAAAAGAATTCGCAAAAATGCATGTGATATAGGCATATCATCTTACGAAAATATCATTACCAGTGCTAATTTGGATACTAATTTCGCGTTAATAGGAGATATTATTGACGAAATACTGCCATATGTTTCTCCATATGTGACTGAATACAAAAAGATCATCGATTTTAGAGATGCAAAATATCTTTTGAATTTTACTGATAAAATTACAAATGAATCAAAAATCCAACCGCTATATATTAATTTGAATCCGCCGATTTAGCTTTATTTAGCAGGAAATAAACCAGGCTTTGGTACAATCGCCAATTTATAGCCAAAATCGTATGTTCCAAACTTTGGATTTAGCAAAAATAATCCGAGCTTCGATTTATTAAAACCACTTTCTTGCCGATAATAGCATTGAATTAACAGCCGTTCATCTCCGTCATTATCACAAATGAGATCTGGATGCAGCGTTTTTACTTTTTCTTGTGTATATGTAGCTACATTATTTATTCCTTTACCTAATGTTTCAATAGAACTGCAATTTTTTTCAGTAGTCCCCCAATAGCGTTCATGTTGATAGTTACTACTGTTTATTCTTTTTACCCAGTCATAATCTATAGTAAAAGATATACCGAACGGATGCGGGCTAAACATCGAATTTGTATGAAACAGATTTAGGCAACTTGCATATGCTATTATCGCCAGATCTTTTGTTGTTAATTGCTTATCCGCTTTTGTATTTTTCAACTGCTGAACCATACTTGCGGCAAGATAAGCAGATGCTTTTAGTTTATTTTTCAGTTCGTAGATTCTGTAATGATCGCAAGCAAAAAATAGAAGGGAGATTAAAATCGGAATAGAAAACGCAAATTCGATAAGTATGCCGCCATAATT
>CAJOEB010000096.1 GCA_905233775.1 uncultured Alphaproteobacteria bacterium
CCTATTCCGACTTTTATTTCTTCGCCTTCATATTCTCCAATAGTTTTTGGAAGATTCAACAAAAAAACAGCTGTTTTTAAATCCAAATTATACGGATTAATAAACTTTGGTATAGACGAACGTATTGGTTTACTGCTTTGATCAGTTTTTTTCTGCCTACCTTTAGGAACAACATCAACATCGGTAATATCTTTTTGAATATACAAACCATATGGTCCTTTTCTCAATGTAATTTTCGAATTATCACTCGGATCTATGCCAATTTCTTTCGGAAATTCCGAGAGTGTTGATGAAGAAGTAGAATTTTCTGCTGTATCAGCAGCATTGTTATTATCTATACCATTGTTATTATCCGTGTTAATATCCAGTTTTTTCACATAATTACAATCAGGATAATTAGAACAGCCTACAAATGATCCATACCGCCCTATCTTCAAGCTTAATTCGCCTTTTTTGCACGCCGGACATGTACGATCTACTTTGCCATCCTCATCTGTACTAAATAAAATCGTTTTCATAGATTCATTAAGCCGATCAATAACATCCGAAACAGTTATATTTTTCGTTTGTTCTACATTCCCGTGAAACCCTGTCCAAAAATCATTAAGAACATCAAGTTTTGTCTTATTTCCATTTGAAACATCATCTAAAGATTGTTCCATATCCGCAGTAAAACCATATTCCAAATATTTCATAAAGAAATTCGTTAAAAATGCAGTAACAAGACGCCCTCTAATTTCCGGAATAAAATATTTCTTCTCAAGCTTTACATATCCGCGATCCTGCAAGACCTGTAAAATCGTCGCATAAGTAGACGGGCGTCCTATTCCCAATTCTTCCAGTTTCTTTACAAGACTTGCTTCTGAATATCTTGGAGGAGGTGATGTAAAATGCTGTAACGCATCAAGACTATTCAATTTTGTCGCTTCGTCTTTCGATAGAGGCGGCAAAAAGTTCTCGTCATCCTCATCTTTTTCCTGATTATTTGTGTCGTCTTTTCCTTCTGAATATACTTTTAAAAATCCTTCAAATTTTACAGTATTTCCGTTCGCTCTGAAAACATTTCCACCGCTTTTTGTATCTGCAATATCGACCTGAACCTGATCAAATACCGCCGACGCCATTTGAGATGCAACAGCTCTCCGCCAAATCAAAGTGTATAATTTCAGCAAGTCATTATCGATTTTTCCGGCAATTGCTTCAGGAATAATACTTGCGTCAATTGGTCTTATTGCTTCGTGAGCTTCTTGCGCATTTTTCACTTTTGTATGATAAAAACGAGGTTTTTCCGGTACAAAATTTTTCCCGTACTTTTCGGATATTACGTTTCTGATCGTGCCAATTGCTTCATTAGATAAATTTACGCTGTCGGTTCTCATGTAAGTAATTAGCGCACGTGTCTCTTTTCCGATACTGACACCTTCGTATAAACGTTGTGCAATCTGCATTGTTTTCTTTGCACTGAATCCTAATTTTCGCGATGCTTCTTGCTGCA
Source organism: uncultured Alphaproteobacteria bacterium (assembly GCA_905233775.1). Taxonomy (GTDB): domain Bacteria; phylum Pseudomonadota; class Alphaproteobacteria; order UBA3830; family UBA3830; genus BNWE01. Next base: position 1,496 of record CAJOEB010000096.1, read on the forward strand.
AAGTTGACGTAATAAAAGCGGGTGCCGGATTACGATTTACTGTCTTCTTATTTACGGACGAAACAAAATATTTTTGATCAATCAATGCTTGACGAATTGATTCTGCTTTTTCATTATCAGTTATAGAAAACTTTTCTAATTTCTTTCCTTCAAAAGTAATCAACTTAGCTTTAAAAGATTTCTGATCTTTATTTTCGAATTTCGCTTCAACAGTCCAAAATTCTTCTGTCTTAAATGCTTCAATTTCTGCTTCTCGTTCAACGATAATTCGCAAAGCAACCGACTGAACACGCCCCGCTGACTTACTCCCCGGAAGTTTCCGCCATAAAATAGGAGACAACGTAAAACCAACAAGATAATCCAGCGCACGACGAGCAAGATACGAATCAACCAAACGATCATCGATATCACGCGGCGCCTCTATCGCCTTTTGTATTGCGCTTTTCGTTATTTCATGAAAAACAATCCGTTTAAATGGAACGGTTAAACTATGTTTATCGTTCAATACTTCTTTTATATGCCAAGAAATTGCTTCTCCCTCACGGTCAGGGTCAGTAGCCAGCAAAAGTTCATTACATGATTTCAGTTGCTGCGTTATATCTTTTATACACTTTTTACCGCGATCACTTATTTCCCATACCATAGAAAAATCCGCTTCCGGCTTAACGCTGCCGTTTTTTGAAAGCAAATCACGAATATGTCCATAGCTTGCCAAAACTTTATAGCCCGAACCAAGATATTTACCAATTGTTTTGGCTTTTGCCGGAGACTCTACAATAACTAAACGCATTTAAATAAAACCTCACCTTTGGGAATCAGGCGTTAAACACACACGCTGTCCATGAACTCTGGCAATCTTGCCTGATAATTCGAGTTCCAATAGTGCAGTTAACACTTCCCGCGGAGATACTTTAATTGATGAAATTAATTCGTCAATAGTTATTGGGATTAAACTTAAAGATTTTAGTATAATTTTTCTGGTTTTTTCTAAATCTTGATCAGAAATTTTCGGAGTAAATTCCGCATTTTCCTCAAATAAACTGGATTGATGAATAATTTTTCGCTCTTCTATGGCATCAAGAATATCTTGAGCATTCTGTATCAGCGTTGCTCCGTCTTTCAGCAAAGAATTACAGCCGATACTTCGCGGATCCAACGGAAAACCAGGTACCGCAAACACCTCTCGATTGTAATCAAGAGCAAATTTCGCCGTTATCAGCGATCCTGAATTGACAGCCGCTTCTACTACCGCTGTTCCGCAAGTCATTCCCGCGATAATTCGATTTCGGCGAGGAAAAAGCTGTGCCTGCGGAGATATTCCAAAAGGTGCCTCAGTAAAAATACAGCCTCTCTCGGAGATTTCTTCGTATAATTTTGCATTTTCTTGCGGATACACAACATCAATACCACCTGCCAATATTGCGATCGTCCCTGTTTCGAGACTCCCCTTATGTGCACAAGTATCAATTCCGCGAGCCAATCCAGACACGACAACAACGCCGTTTTTTCCCAATTCCTCAGCTAAAGAAAGACAAAATTTATTAGCATGAATTGATGAATTCCGTGAACCAACAACCGCCACCATACTTTTTTGGTAAAATTGAATAGTTCGTTCTTTGTTGCCGAAAAATGTCAGTACAGGAGGTGGATCCGGAATATTCCGTAACAAAGGCGGATATAATTCATCTTCCAAAAAAACCATATGCCCGCCGAACTTCTTTAACGCTATCAATTCTTCTAAAATTTCGTCTTCAGAACGTAATTCGATTTTCTTTCTCGCGCCTTTCGAAAGTATTGGTATCGCTTGGATAGCTTCAAGACCGCTTCCGTAAACTTGTATCATATTCCAAAAAGTGGCTGCTCCTATGGATCCGCTTCTTAAAATACGCAAACGCGCTAATTTTTCTTGTTTCGTTAAAACCATGGCATATTATCATCCATTACCACATGTAAAAAATACAATAGACTTGCGAAAATCATTTTTGGTTCAGCATTACATATATAAAATGCATATATAAAATTCAGTAATGGTGTGATAGTAAAAGCCGCTAGCAATGAGCAATCAGATTTTCATCTCCTTATTACTGATCAGGCGTTTTATATTTTCATGATGTTTTACAAAAATAATCACCGCCAATAATATTAGAACACAAAGTTGGTTAAAAAATTCCAAATGCCGAATATTCTTCATAACATACGGAAACAAACCGCAACTAAAAAGAATACTGCTTAGGCAAGCAACAGAAGAAATTCTGGATATCGCAAAAATAATGACCCATGCCAGCACCGTACCGAGAAAAACATATATGTCAAGCGCACCCAAAATACCAAAATATGTTGCTACTCCCTTTCCTCCTCTGAACTTCAGCCAAATTGGGAACATATGTCCAATAGCAGGAGCAGCAAGCACAAGCAGATTAATAATTTCACTACCCGTGTTTGCAAATGCGCTATTCGTCTTTGTAAAGAAATAGCAAGGAACAAACGCTTTAGAAAAATCCAGCAAAAGCGTACATAGTCCCAAAAGTTTTCCTTGAGTACGCAAAACGTTTGTTGCACCAATATTTTTTGAGCCAGATTCTCTCAGCTGTCCATTGCCGAATATATTCGACAAAATCAGTCCAAATGGAATTGAACCAAGTAAATACGCGATTATCGG
>CAJOEB010000097.1 GCA_905233775.1 uncultured Alphaproteobacteria bacterium
TGTCGAAACTCCTGTAAATCTAACGAAACGGCAAAAGGAATTGCTGCAGGAATTTGATAAAGAACATGATGCACATCCGCAATCATCAGGATTTTTTGCGAAAGTAAAGGAATTTTGGCAAGAATTGTAACTGGGATTAATAAAAACTATTGTAGTTTGTTATATTGATCTTCATAAAAATCGGCACAAATTTGTGATATCTTTTTAACTAATTTTTTACATTATTACTATACTATATATGTAAATTTTTAGGAAAAAAAGATTATGATAAACTTTTCATTGATAAAAAAAAGTCTAAAAGAAATCAAAATATTCAGCGGCATAAATACTGTATGCTTAATAGGAATTCTACTATGTATGATAATCATAGAACAAGAACCGAAGTATGATAATAGAGATATAACTTTAAAGCAAACGAAGCATGGATTGTTCTTGGCACTGATACCTAACGATTTTGTATCAGAATACATAAAATGTAATTCTATTTGGGAACCTGATGTAACAAATTATTTGATATCAAATGTTAAACCCGGAGATATTGTTGTTGAATGTGGCGCAAATATCGGTTATTACACAACGTTGCTTTCAAAACTGGTTACGAAAACGGGAAAAGTATACGCTTATGACGCTAATTCAGAGGTATTACAGCTAGCGGATTTGTCCTTAAAAATGAATGGACTATCAGATCAGGTTATTTTGAAAAATTCATGTGTATCAGATAAATATGGCACAACAAAATTCAAGTTTATGACGTTAGATCCATACAAAAGGAAAAGAGCTACTGTTTATTTTCCAGTTATACTGTTCGAGATGTTAATACTGTTACGCTTGATAGTGATTTACAAGACGTTAAACAAATAGATTGGCTCAGAATGGATATAGAAGGAGCAGAAATACTGGCGATACAAGGAGCAAAAAGACTCATTGACTCATCTCCTAATATCAAAATCATTATGGAATGGAGCCCCAGAATGATGAAGCGATATGGAAATGTTGAAGAATTAATAGACTATCTCTTTAAGGATGGTTTTTCAGCAAATTATATAAAGAGTGATGGATCATTGGGAAAACAGGTTACAAAAGAAGAATTATTAAATATTGATCTTATTGATATTGTGTTTATGAGAAATAATACTGTTGTTAATTAGCAATAAGAAATATATCCAACACACAATAAATAATATATCATCTGTAAATAATAGATCTCTTACAAAAGTTAAGAATAGATTTTTGAAGTATTTGATATTTTTATTCTGAAAAATCTTTAAAATCACTTTTTTAAATTATTTTTGCAAAACCCATAAAATCATGGCTCTAACAATAAGACAATTAATAAAAGCAAGAATTAATAATTGCAATTTTTAGAAGTCATTATCATTAGTCATTTTTTTACAATTTAGTGTTATTACAATCTTTATATGAAGTAATAGTAATATAGTTAATGTAGTTAAATATGCTTGCTAGACTGATTTTGTTTGTATTATTCATTATGATTTCATTCAATAATGAGCAACTTATAGCATCTCCGCTTGAAGCAAGCGTTATGGGATTATCTGCTGCCTCATCTATGAAAAACCTCAAAAATGACAGTTTTCTCAATTTCGGAGGTATCTTTACTCCAGAAGGTAACGTAGATGTCGAAGAAGTAAATATTTTAGTTGATGAAGATATGAATGAAAAAAGCGGAGTTACTATATATTTTGTTATCTGTTATGATAAAGAACTTCTTGCGATTTTAAAAACCGATTCTGCATCTCAATTTAATAGTCGTTTTAAAGAAGGATATTATACACAAAAATTTGATGATAAAATGTTTGTGTTAAAATGGACAAAACCAGCAAAAAAAGATGCAGAAAGTTATGATATTGCAGGACTATACGAGAAAGAATATATGGTTCCGCTTTGTGGCTTCATATATGTAACTTACAGCACTCCTGGAGAGCATATATACATAGTTCCCGGAGCTTGGAAAAAAATCCGAATTCATCTAAAAAAGAGAGACTTTGAGGTTCAAGAAATTAAAGAATAAATAAACAAACAATAAAGTCCTTTCAAAAGTTATTTTAAATTATTTTAAGTCATTTTTTGTTCTTTTATGCTCTTTTTGGCTTCTGTTCTTTTTTATCTCCCGGAAATCAAAAGTTTTAAACCAATTTTTCCGATTTTCGTAAGAATTCGAACTCTAACAAATAGGCTAAACGAAAGTTATGACTTATTCACAGCATTATTAATTTGCTTCTTAAAAAGCTCAAATTTACGACGATTTGAAACTACTGCTTTTTGAGTTGGCATCATTTTTATACTTAGCGGATTTATAACGTGATTATTTTTAGCTAATTCCAAATGTAAATGCGAACCGGTAGCTACTCCGGTAGCACCGACATAACCAATAATTTGACCTTTCTTTACATGAGTTCCAAGGTGTACAGCATATTTGCTCAAATGCGCATATCTACTGGAATATCCACCTACATGCTGTATATCAATACAATTGCCATAACCAGCATATCGTGACGCACGTTTAACCACTCCATCGTAAATCGCATACACAGGTGTTCCATGTGGCGCTCTCAAATCAACCCCAGAATGGTTATGGAAGCGATGGGTAATCGGATGCATACGCCAACCAAATCTATCTGAAATAGATAATTTTCCTGCCAATGGCTGACCGAAACTGGAATTTTTTGTTTGTTGATGACATTGCTCACCATTTGCAAAATAATATGCGGAATTCTTACCATTCGTGACTTTATATACGGCAATATTTGCTCGTTTTGTGGTTATTTTTGCATAAACTAAATCTTTTTTGCTGTAAATAACTTCAAATTTATCTCCGCGCTTTAAAGAATGTTTGAAATTAACTTTCTCAGATAAATTTTTTATTACCAAATCGATAATATTTGCCGGAATTCCCGATTTCTTCGCATCTACATAAAAGCTGGAATTAATTTCACCTTTTACTAAAGTTGCTCCTGTATATCCAGCTACATTTACCGTTCTGTGCTTTGGCTTTGTTACATCTATTTGCGCGATCTGTTTTGAAATCTTTTTAGAAATATTTTCTTTATCGTTTTGATATTCTGTTTGTCTAGACTCTGCTCTTGTATTATTTATATTCGTCTTATTTAGGTTATCAAACGTATCTATATTATCAAATGTATCATCAAATGCTGAAATCTCTTTCATATCTCCTATAGAATTTCCTATAGAAGCGATAAAATCACTATTTAATGTTAATGATTGCCGTGTACTGCCAAAATAACTACTGGCTACTGAAAAATCAATAGTTTCTTTTGTTAACTCGAGAGGAATATCGCTTATTTTTTTATCGTCACTACTATTGCAGCATAATACTTTATTCTCGCTTTCATTATTTGCTGATGTATTAACTAATACAGGAAGATACGCCAAACAAAAAAATACTCCGCCAAATATAAATCTGGATTTTTCTAATAATATTCGCGATTTCAATTCACCCTCACACCACTGGATAGCACAAATACCACCGCGACTATAATACAACATACAAATAAAAATACAACTTTTTCATCTTTTTTTTAGATTTTTTTATATTAGATCTTTTTGAGTTCTTAGAGTTCTTGGAGTTCTTAGAAAGTCATTTTCAGTCATTTTTGGCTCTTCTGAGCTATTTTTTGCTCTTTTTAAGCTTCTACTCCTTTTTGCATCTGAAATCAAAAGGTTAAAAATAAAAGGTTCAAAATGCAGTTTCCGACTTTCACAAAAACTATCTTTCGCAAAAACCATATTTTTATGATTATTCGCATGAAGTTTGTTGGTTTTTTTATAAAAAATAAATAAAATTATTGACAATTTTAAATAATATGTTATAATAAAATTATTTATTGAAAAAGGAGAATATTATGAATAAGAATAATAAAACAATAATTATCGTGGGTTTGTGTATATCTTATCTTATTCCATCTTCAAACATTGATGCGAAAGTTATGGAAGTCGGTATTTCTGAACAAGAAGCATCATTAACAGAAACAACTAAACAAAAAGATTTGGGAAAAAGCACTATTGCAGAAAGTATGAATTCAAAAAATACAAAATTCAAATTTACAGAATCCAAGCTTTCAGATACAAAAACTACAAATATGAGAAAAAAGTTGTCTAGATTATCAACAGATGAAAGACCATCTGACAGCAAAATAAAAATAGCATCATCAAACTATAAGTCAGTTATGAAGAACAGCGATGTTCTTAGTGAAATTCAAAGTTTGGATATGCACCGTTCTAAGTTATCGACGCAACAAATTTCGGAAATTTTAGCAAAATGTAATCCTGAAAAACTGGAAATTCTTAATCTTGATGATAATAATTTAACAACAATACCTCAGGAAGTATTTACATTTTCTAAGCTAAAATGGCTAAAGTTGGCTCGTAACAAACTTAATGAACTACCTGATGACATAGGAAATTTAACGCAATTAACTATACTCAAACTCGATCATAATCAATTGCAGGATCTTCCAAGTACTGTAGAAAATCTGACAAACATACTTCAATTATATCTTGAATATAACAAAATCAAGACAGTACCAACGGTAATACCATCTTTGAGCAGCTTGAAAGTACTACATCTTGAAGGCAATTTGCTACAAACATTGCCTAAAAATATCGGAGATCTTACGAGCTTGCGTTCTATTTTCTTGATGAAAAACAAAATAATGAAGGACGATCAGCAGGAGTTGAAGAAATTGTTTAACGAAGATCAGGAAGTAAGAGTATTTTTCTGACAATATCTTT
>CAJOEB010000098.1 GCA_905233775.1 uncultured Alphaproteobacteria bacterium
TGTGTCGTCTCTGGCTGCCTCTCTCGCAGGCGCTTACGTCAACAGCGAGGTCATGCCGCAGATGCACGATGCCGAACACCGCCCGACAGGACTCGGATCCACCGGAACCCTTGAGATGGAGCATGATGGCCATGGCTTCCGCTCTACGCAAATCGACTTCGACCGCACGGAGTTCAACAACGTCATCGACCAAGTCAAGGCAAAAGTCTTCGGCGAGGCTCTCGACAAAAGCCTGCCAATGCAAGAAGCTGTGCAGATGGCTGAGCAAGAAAAACAGAAGTTCATTCAAGACTTGAATACTGAAAAAGCAAAAGTCGAAGAGACATTAGATTTTGTCGAGCAAATCGGAAAGAAGGCAGTTGAAGAAATAAATGCTGAAATCGGCGAGTCTGAAGCTACAAAACTTGCTAACAAACAACCAGTTTCTAAAAAAACTCGAGAAATAATTGCCAAACACTTTAAGAGTGCAGCACATAAGTTGAGAATCAAAAAGAGCAAGCTCAACTTTGAGGCGCCTCTGCATGAAGATCCTGTAGGTCAAGCATCAAGGGAAACACAGAATCAGTTAATCGATGCGCAATTGCTTGTATATGACAATATGCTGTCGTTTTTATCAACGGAACAACCAAGGCTACGCCGTTCCAATTCTTCCGATAATCTCTTGCAAGACACTTATATTCGTCAAGGTATGCGTTTTGTCGGAGAACTGACGCTCCTGTTACAGAAGTTGCATCGGAAGCTTTAAGACCTCATGATATTCCAACTGATATACAAGATAATCCGGACGCTATAGCCGAATTTGGTCAGGGACAGCTGCTGGCAAGTGCGATAAGAGGAGGATTGAGTCTGGTCGGCGAAGCTCTGGATTGGGTCGGTACTCACACTAGAAGATTCATAAGGGATGATTTGGGCTTCAGTCAGAGAGTTGCTCAAAATGTCGGAGATGGAGCAGAACTTATAGCCGGATTTTTCGCTCCAAGTGGTATTACAAAAGGAGTCGGTTCTGTAGGAAAAATCGGAGAAAGTATTTTCAGAACTTCTAAAGAAGCCAGTATTGCAAGATTTGAAAAAAATGTAGTAACTGCATTAAAAACTCCAACCAGAATTGATGTTATACATGAACCTGAAATGATTAGAATGGCTTTAGCTGCTCCTACAGAATGGAAAGGCCAATTTAAACTTGTAAGAGAATTTACGCAAACCTCTGGAAATGCAGAGCTTTCTAAGCTATATTCAAAGGAAGTGTTATTTAAGGATCCCAAGAGTGGACAAATGTTTAGAGTCCTGCAAAGAAATGATATCGATCCGAATTATATTGGAAAATATGACAAATCTGGAAATCCTTTAAGTAATTTGGAATTGATGAAAAAAGGGCAAGCTCCATACACTAATTCAGGAGAGAGAATGAATGTGCATCATGTCGGTCAACACGCTGATGGGCCTTTTGCTGAAGTTACTGAATCTACACACAGATCATTTCCTCATAAACAATTCGGTAGAAATAATCCACATCCAACAAATCCGGTAGTTAGAGCCGAATTTGATCCGATTAGAAGAGCATATTGGAGGGCTAGAGCAGATGAATTTAAATAACCTTAAGAAAAAAGCGAAATACTTAGTAGAGCAAGATGCTATAGTAGAGTGCTGTATACCAGACAGTGAATTATCAGAAATATCTAGTCAGTTAGATATAATATTGCCTCATGATTTTGTTGAAATCTCTGCAGAAATAAGTTTAGATAGTTTTGCTACAATGCAATTTTTTGGAATAGCTGTAAAATATAATGAAATAATCGATGGTAATTCTAAAATTCGTAAACAGTATATAGAAAATCCGACATGTCACATATACTGGTTTTAGCAGATGACGATAGTGGAAGTGTGTTTATGATTACGCAGGATTCACCAGAAAAACCGACCCCTGTAATTTGGTGCGATTACGGAGATATGTATTACTATTCAATACACAAAGAATTTCGAAATCCACATGACGAATGGCCGTCATTTACAGTATTTTTTGAATATCTTGTTGAGCAAGAAGAGCAAAAATTAAGGGAAGATTTATCGTAGTAAAAGGAGACAAGCCATGACACAAGAACCGTACAAAATCCGCATTCCAAATTGGGGAGATCTCGAAGTTGTTGTTCATAGCTTCAAAATCGGGGTAATCGATCGCAAATTTATGACATATCTTGAGTACAGACACGGTACGTTTATCATGTCAGAATGCGGTGAACACGTATTCGACCGCAGAATCTTCCGAATCGCTACAGAAGATGAGATTTGACGTGCTGGAATATGGGATTTGATCATCAATCAGGACGAGCTTCCCAGAGGAGAGCGACAAAAATCCCTCATACCAACACTAAAGATATTCGAAAACTGCGTCGCCAGTCTGTAATAAGAAAATATCTGCGCAAATGCGAATGACTTAACAGAAAAGGTTACAGCGGAAGTTTCCTCTGCTGTTGCTGAAAGTCCACAGATAAGAGTAACAAGAGAAAAAAGATGGATAAAATTGGTTGAAAGAGGTGGATTACCAAAGAAAGTAATTGAAACAAGCACGAGAACAAGAGAACGGAATATTTACAGACAACATAGCCTTGACCTCGCTCATAAAACCAGGAAAACCAGCGAAAAAATGGACATGATTATAGTTAAGCTTTTGCCGAAAAATAAATCCGATCAAAGGAACGAACATAGGTTCTATAATGAAGGACAAAATGGTAGAATAAATTTAAGAGAAATACCTCGTAGAAATAATAAAATGACAAAATCTCAATCGGATGTATTCAAACGGTTATATGAAATAGGAAAGCAAATAAAGGAAGCTAAAGAATGAAAGAAGAGTTGCAAAAAATACTAAGTAAATGTAAATCTAAGAATGCAGTCGAAATGCTGAAAGAGTATGCTCAATTAGAAGATCTATCATTTGTAAAGCCAGCTCCAGTAGAATTATTAAGTGATTTTGAAAATACTATTGCTAAATTTCCAAAAGAATTGCGAGAAGTTTATGAATTTACCAATGGTTTTTTTTCTCCCATGTTTGATCTTTTGCCTATTTTTGACAAAAACAACATAAAAAGGACTTGGGATAGCATTAATCGTGCAAATTCTATAGAAAATACTTTTGATTTTTCTCAAAAATGGTTAGATAAATATTGTATCTTCGGTAGATTTAACGGAAGGTTTGCTGCAGCTTTTTATAAAGAAGATTGTTCTTTATGGATAGAGTATCCTGATGGAGGAATGTACGAAAAGAAAACGAGCCTTCGGGATTTTTTATTGATAGGTTTAGAATCATATTAAAAGGGTTATTAATAATTAAAATTTCAAAGATTTTATCGAAATCATTTTTGTATGCGCTTATTTTGAGTGCTTTTCTTTAATTTGGTCTTGCCGACGGTAAGATTTTGCGAATCGACAGCAGTCGTACGCATCCTGAAGGCATCTGGAATGTTATGAACAGAACATCTTATAGCCATATCAGGACATTGGAATTCACCATAGACGTGCCGTGTCGCACTGTCGAGCATATATCTCACATACAACAGGCTTGTCGGTAACGTTTTCCCATGTTGCGCTCATCAGCATGAACCTTGGATTTGAGGGAGCGACGTCGGCGGGAACTCTGCCAAACGTTTCGTTAAGATATTCTATTGATTCTTTCTCCTTTTTTTACAATGTAATGAATATTACCGAAAAAACATTCCAGCTCAAAAACGCTATCATACAAGTAGTATATATCCGTGAATTAAATCGGCATATTCACTATATTTATGAGATTTAGACATAATTCTACAAACATTGCTTTAGTTATCAATGATGAAATTACTAATAGTAATTAAATCTCTTGTTTTTATTATTCATCTTCTTTTCCTTTCTCTTTTTTTCTTTTAGGTAGGATCGTACTGCCTCATATAATTAGAATAGAATAATTTTATTAATATAAAGTTAATTATGTTAAAAAAAGTGAATACTTAAAACGAATATTTGCATTTTTTGACCATAAACTTACCAAAATAAAAGAATTTAGTGTTTAAAATTCAATAATAACAAAGCGTTCAAAGTAATAGTCTGTCGCTATATATCCTCATTTTTT
>CAJOEB010000099.1 GCA_905233775.1 uncultured Alphaproteobacteria bacterium
AAAGAAAAAAGGAGGAAAACATGATAACTATCACTTAATAAAGAAAACTCAAAATAAATTTTGTTTTAATTGTAAATAATATAATATTTGAATATATAAAAATAGAGAAAGGAAAAATAAAATGACATATTCAATTAAAAAAATATTAACAATTTTACCTTCTAATTCAAACAATGGGGGGGGGTTGTAAAACAAACTTTTAAAGCAATGTCCGCAGCAATATGCGTGCTGGCTCTGCTTGGTACAGCATCGGTATCTTACGTACAAGCAGAAGTACCAAATGCTGTTAGCACAGCAATAGAAAAAGCCGGATCAAAGGCTAAGCGTCTGAGTTTAACCGATAAGGGACTAACATCTCTAGAAAGAGTTGAAACACTAGCAGGATTAGAAGAGCTATTAGCGGGAGATAACAAAATATCGTCTATAGAAAATCTTGTTGGACTAACGAAGTTAAAGAAATTACATCTTTACAACAATCGCATAGACTCATTAAGCGGAATTGAAAACTTAACTGAGTTAGAAGAGCTGCAGATTTCTAACAATCCGTTAACCTCATTGGATGAACTTAAAAACTTATCTAAATTAAAAGATTTATCTTTTTCCAGTACGGTAACATCATTAGAAGGGATTAAAAGCCTACCTAATTTAAAAGAAATAAGAGTTTTCTTTGATACAAAACAAGATGCGAATAAAGATAAAGAACAAATCAAAGGATTAGAAATATTAGCAAATCTTTCTAACTTAAAAAAATTAGATTTGAGAGATCCTAATATCATCGACAAAGATTTCAAAGATAGTTCCGATATTATATTTGAGCTATCTAAAAAAATACCAAATTGCATCATTAGTACCAGAATAAATGGTAAAGGAATTCAAATACAAGATGGTAAAGAAATTTAGTTGTTAATCATAATAATAAGATTCTGCGAAAGTCGAAAATAGCATTTTTGAATCTTTGATTTTTCAGTGTTTCAAAATAATTCAAAAGCACTTTCGCAGAACTCTGTCGGTTAAGTTTCAAAACCATAGTATAATTTTAATATAATTCACGTATATTATACTATTTTGATACAAACTCTTTGTTCGATACGAGCTGTTTAAACTTTTCATATACACGAGATCTCTAAAAATAAATAGAAGCGATTATAATCTCTATAATTAAATCATTTTGCCCAAAAATTATTTATTTTATATATCTAATTCTATTTATCTATACAAATATAATTACAAATATAATTTAGGCTTGAGAACATTATTTTTTTGTTGCTTAATCTATTGTTGCTCAATCTACTGTAATCCATATCTTACCATACATTTTTACTCTACTGATGAGATCTAGATCCTAATTTTTTATATAATCATTTATCAATTAATTCGAATTCATTTGTTTCTTTTCATCTGTACATTTTTCGTCTATCTATTTTTCACATAGCCAACAAATAATACATCACCAATAATTATGCATAATTAATTGTGCATAATAACTCTTGCAAAGACCTATTGAATATGATAGAAATTTACGTCTAATCAGCATTTGTTGAGGTTAAGATTAAATGGCTAAGAAAATTGTAGGTTACATAAAACTGCAAGTACCGGCAGGAAAAGCTAACCCATCTCCTCCAATCGGACCGGCTTTGGGTCAAAGAGGATTAAACATTATGGAATTTTGTAAAGCGTTTAATGCACAAACGCAGTCATATGAAGCGGGAACTCCTCTTCCTGTTATCATAACCGCTTATGGAGACAGAACGTTTTCGTTCATCATAAAATTACCTCCTGTTTCGTACTTTTTGAAACAAGCGGCAGCTATTACAAAAGGAGCTTCGGCACCGGGCAGAGGCGGAAAAGCGGGTAGTGTAACAATGGATCAAGTACGCGAAATCGCCACAAAGAAAATGAGAGATTTGAACGCGAATGATGTCGATGCCGCAAGTATGATGGTCATTGGATCCGCTCGTTCAATGGGATTGGAGGTTATTCAATAATGGCTCACGTCGGAAAAAGATATCGGAAAATGGCAGAAAAGCTTGAAGCAGATAAAAGCTACAAGTTATCGGAGGCTATTGCATTCCTAAAAGAGAATTCTGCTTGCAAATTTGATGAGACAGTCGAAGTTTCAATCAATTTGAACGTAGATCCTCGTAATGCCGATCAAAATATTCGCGGGATGGTATCAATGCCTGCCGGAACAGGAAAGACAAAGCGCGTTGCAGTATTTGCGAGAGGTACTGCCGCCGATGATGCAAAAGCTGCCGGCGCAGACTTCGTTGGGGCAGAAGATTTGGCAGAAAAAATTCAGTCCGGAGATATCGAATTTGAAGTTTGTATCGCAAGTCCCGATATGATGGGTGTTGTCGGTCGTCTCGGAAAAGTTTTGGGACCAAAAGGGCTTATGCCAAACCCAAAATTAGGAACTGTTACGCCAAACGTTGTCGCTGCGATCAAAAATGCGAAAGCAGGGCAAGTTGAATATCGTCTTGATAAGGCTGGTATCATTCACGCCGGATTGTGCAAGATCAGTTTTGCGAAAGAAAAGATCGAAGAAAACGTCAAAGCCTTTGTCGGAGCAGTTGTAAAAGCAAAACCTGCATCCGTGAAAGGAAATTACTTGAAATCCGTAACGATATCAAGTACTATGGGCGTTGGTTTAAAGTTGGATACTGCAGAAGTATTCACTTTCTGACATCCGTTTACGGATACTATCGAAGACCATCGGTGCCAGTTGGCTTAATTTCCGATGCAGATGGTTTGTCTTTTAGGCTTTCATCTAGAAAATTCGATAGTTTTTTGTAATAAATGTCAGTTGATATTGATGTTTGTTGATATTTTTGTTAGAGGAAGCTGTGAAAAAGGATCAAAAAAGCGAAGTGGTAGCGAAAATCAAGCAAGATCTTGATTCAAGTGAAGCTATTTTCGTAGTTACCCAAAATAAAATGACAGTTGCCGAAACCGAAGATCTCAGAAAACGTCTTAGAGAAGCTGAAAGTAGCTATTTTGTGTGCAAAAACACTCTTGCACGCATTGCGGTTACAGGAACTTCCTATGAATGCGTTTTGTCTCAATTAACAGGGCAAAGTGCTTTCGTTTTTACAAAAAATCTAACGGGATCCGCAAAAGTCGTTCAAGAATATGCCTCCAAAAGCGATGGAAAAGTTACCGTTGTTTGCGGTGGATATAGTGGAAAGCTATTGAGTGCGGCAGAAATCAAAACGTTGTCTCAATTGCCTTCTATGGATGAGTTGCGAGCAAAGATTATCGCGGTTATACAGACACCGGCTCAACGTATTGCTACGTTGTCGCAAGCGCCTGCATCGCAAATCGCTCGTGTGTTAAAAGCCTATTCTGAAAAATAAAAAAAGAGGAGATATAAAAAATGGCTGCAAATTTAGATAAAATCGTTGAAGAATTGTCCAAGCTTACCGTTCTGGAAGCCGCAGAATTGAGCAAGAAACTGGAAGAAGTATGGGGCGTTTCCGCCGCTGCTCCGGTTGCCGTTGCCGCTGCTGGCGCTGCTCCGGCCGCTGCTGCTGCCGAAGAAAAGACCGAATTCGATGTCGTATTGACCGATGCCGGTGCTTCAAAGATTGGCGTAATCAAGGTTGTAAGAGAATTAACAGGCTTGGGATTGACAGAAGCAAAAGCTCTTGTTGAAGCTGCGCCAAAAGCAGTAAAAGAAGCTGTAGCAAAAGACGAAGCAAACAAGATGAAAGAGAAACTTGAAGCTGCCGGTGCGAAAGTCGAACTGAAGTAACTTTTTTTCATCGAAATAAATTCGAATATTTATGTTGAAACGCGAGGAATGGAATATTATCTCGCGTTTTTTTGTTCTTTTTTGTACGATTTTTTTGTTTTTTATTTGACAAAAGATTATTTTATCATTATATAGAAACTACTTTAACATCAATGGAGGTTATAAATTATGAAAAAATATATTTCATTAGCTTGTGTTGTCTTCTTTGGAGCTGTTAGTGCTTCTGATACAGGATCCAGTTCTGTAACTTCTGACAGTTTAAGTATGGAAGCAGCCTTGGGAGAAGGACTGACAGCAGATCGTATAATGAGAGATTTGGATGAATATGAGAAAGATATTACTGTA
>CAJOEB010000100.1 GCA_905233775.1 uncultured Alphaproteobacteria bacterium
AGATTTTTCAGAGAAATATCAAAAGCATTTAATGCCGTTTCATATCCTGCATCTTGTATCCATATTTTCGTGGTTATAAACAAATCCCCGCGAGAAATTCCACTGTTTTTTATCGCTCTTCCTACAGCAGTTTCATTACAATATGCCGATGCTGTATCAATTGATCGATAACCAAGTTCAAGAGCATCGAATACTACTCTTTCGCATTCTTTAAGATCGTTAATTTGGTACACACCTAATCCTAAAATAGGCATCTCAATAGAATTAGATAATTTTACGTAATCCATAATCTACTACTCCATAAAAAACACAGAAATTACTATATACATTACATAATATTATAATACCCATGTTATTATACTGCACGTTTTTTGAAAAAATTGAACAAAAAACTTATTAAAGGATCCCCGCCGCAAGCAACGGGGTATTTCAGCAGATTTTTGCAATAACTGTTCTTACTACACCGCAAACGGCGGGGAATTACACCCTTAGAGATTAAAAAACAATAATTATTTAAAGTAACAATAATTATTACTTCAGAAAAGTTAACATAAGTTAAGTTAATATAAGTTAATATAATAAAGTTAACTAAGATTTAGTGTCAGCTGTGATTTAAAAGACCTCCACTGTTTCGGTTTGTTATAAAAATTATATTTTTTGCGAATTGTAGCGATTTTTTCATTAAACTTTTCCGAATAATTTTTATCGACATATGCTCCACGATAAAGCGGTGTGATTTTTTGGATTAATCCGGGAAATAACTTTTCTATATGCTTATAAAAATTCTTTTTATTTTCACCACGAAGATGCATTATTGCCGGAATTATGCTGTTTGCGCCATTGCTTTTTGCGATCCTGAATATTTCATCCAAATTTGCGATATTATCTGTTAAATAAGGAATAATCGGCATCATTAATACAACTGTGGCAATCCCTCTTTTTGAAATTTCACTGATCATTGCCAATCTATCAGCAGTCGGAGCAGCAACAGGCTCAATTTTGGTTCTTATATTTTCATCAATAGCTGAAACTGATATGTGTATCTCAACACCGGCGACTTTATCCAATTCTTCAAGTAAATCTAAATCTCTAAGTAATAACGTCGATTTCGTAGTTATAATTATCGGATTTTTGTGTTTAATAAAAGTCTCGATAATCTTCGGCATTAATTCATAATGTTTTTCTAAAGGCTGATATGGATCTGTAACTCCGCATAAATTTATCGGACGAGGTTCCCAATTTCGTTTCGAAAAATCAGCATTTAATGCGTCTGCAACATTGGTTTTTACAATTAGCTCATCGAAAAACTGATCCGAATCTAGATATTTATGCGAATACTGAGCGAAACAATATATGCATTTATGTTCGCATCCTCGATATAAATTCACATCCCAGTTAGTCGAATAAGCATGCTCATGATAATGAATAACAGATTTTGCCGTTGTTTCTTTTATTCGCATAATCTCTCTCGAAGTCGAGTATATCTCTTTGCTGTTTTATCATTTCTTACAGCAAGAAACAGCGCCTTCTTACTTCCGACCAAAACAACAAGTTTCTTTCCTCTCGTTATTCCTGTGTATATAAGATTTCGAGCAAGCATAATATAATGCGCTGTTACAATAGGAAGCACAACAACAGGATACTCACTCCCTTGGCTCTTATGAATAGACACAGCATATGCCAAAACCAGTTCATCTAATTCGCTGTAATCATAATTCGTTTCACGACCATCAATATTTACCGCTACTAAATGTTCTTCAGGATCTATTCGACTTATAAAACCGATATCTCCGTTAAAAACATCCTTATCATAATCGTTTTTTATCTGCATAACTTTATCGCCGATACGGAACTTTCGCATTCCAATAACTATTTCAAAACCACCGGGATTAAGAACTTGTTGCAATGCATCATTTAAACCGGAAGTACCGACTACACCACGATTCATCGGAGTAAGAACCTGAATTTCGGTCATTGGATCATACTTGAAATGATTTGGAATTCGTGTCTTTACCATTTGCAGTATTTTATCGCGCACTTTTTCAGAATCATCTTCCTCAATAAAATAGAAATTACTTTTTTCGCTATTATCTATAAAAGGAAATTTCCCTTCATTAATACGATGTGCGTTTAATACAATATTCGATGTTCTCGCTTGACGAAAAATTTCATTAAGTTCTATTATCTCAAAAGTTCGAGAATCAATTATATCTCTGAGAACACTTCCCGCTCCAACAGAAGGAAGCTGATTAATATCTCCGACAAAAATTACCGTTGCAAATTGCGGAATTGCTTTCAGTAAATGATACATTAACATCGTATCGATCATTGAAGATTCATCTACAATAAGCAAATCGCAATCTAATTGATGATAATCATTTTTTTGGAATTTTCCTTTAACAACATTATATTCAAGTAATCTATGAATTGTTTTTGCTTCTCGCCAAGTTGCCTCTGACATACGCTTTGCTGCTCTTCCAGTTGGTGCTGCAAGCAAAATCTTATCAGTGAAGGCGGAAAAAATTTGCAGAATTGACCTTGTAATGGTGGTTTTTCCTGTTCCCGGTTGTCCTGTAATAACAAGTACTTTATTTTGCATAGATGCGCGTACTGCATCTTGCTGACGTTCAGCAAGCGAAATCGAGAAACTTTGTTGAACAAGTTCTAATGCTTTATCCGGATCAATATCAGGCATTCTTTTTTTCGAATTTTTAATGGTTTTCAGCATTTCTGCTATCTGAACTTCTGCAATATGATATCCTGTAAGAAATACTGCTTGCGTTGTTGTACCATCATCATAATTTAAGTCTTCTATTACAACTTTATGCGTTTGGTTGAGCGACTGCAAAGCTTGCTCCAAAATTTTCATATCCACATTCAATATCTCAAACGCCTGATTAAGCAATAAATCCGCGGGGAAAAAAGTATGTCCTTCTTCTGTTAATTTAAATAAAATATATAAAATTCCTGCTTCTGCTCGTTGCGGAGAATTTGCTTCAAAACCCAATTTTTGTGCAATATGATCTGCAGTTATAAATCCGATACCCGAAATATCATAAGCCAGGCGATACGGATTTTCTACAACAACCGAAATCGATTCATTCCCATATTGCCGATAGATTTTACTGGCATAACTTGATGAAATACCATTCGATTGCAGAAAAAGCATTACTGCCCGAATTTCTTTTTGCTCCTGCCAGGCCTTACCGATCATTTCGATTCGCTGTCTTCCTATGCCGGAAATTTCCGATAATCGATTAACCGATTTTTCTATTATTTCAAGCGTATTTTCACCAAATTTTGCGACAATTCTTTTCGCCATCACAGGACCAATACCTTTTATCAATCCTGAACCAAGATACTTTGCTATTCCAGCAACCGACGCGGGTACCGATGTTGTATACGATACAACTTTAAACTGGTCACCAAATTTCGGATGCGTAACCCATTCACCTGACATATTTAAAATTTCCCCCGGAGTCGGAGATGAAATATTTCCGATAATGGTTACTAAATCCGTGTAACCTTTCACACGCACTCGAGCAACAACATAATCATTTTCGGCATTTTGAAACGTAACCCGTTCCAATTGCCCACAGATACGTGCTTGTCTGCTATGTCCTTGCGCTTGTTCCAAAATAAAAATCTCTTTTAACTGTTATTTTAGTGAAAGAATACTTGAAAAAGATAAAAATTTCACCTTTTATTATTGCGTTATGTTACTTTAATTCTCCCATTTAACAGGAAATAACCCTGGTTTAGGAGTAATTACAAGTTTATAATAGAAACTTCCATATGAAGGTTGTGTAAACTGACGAAATTTTGGCTCCAATAAAAACAATCCCAATTTTTGTTTCGTAAAACGAGTATATGTTGTCGCATTGTATGTAGGTATTATTAGTAGTTTTTCATCTCCTATTTTATTGCAAACTAAATCCGGATGCAGTTCTATTATTTCTGCTTTAGTTTTCGTTGCTGTTGTTCCTCCGCTTTCCATTCCATCCTTCATAGGTATT
>CAJOEB010000101.1 GCA_905233775.1 uncultured Alphaproteobacteria bacterium
GGAGCGAAAAAATGGAATTATTAGCACCTGAAGTATTTATTCCGCTGAAAATCAACACGAGAAAAGGACGCCGAGCTAGCGTTTCAAAGCCTGAAAATGCTTATCAGATTACGCCTTTCTCGAAACTTTTGACGAAAGCATACATCATGCAGAAACGCCTTCTTGAGAACCCAAAGATTAGCCAAAAGGAGTTTTGTGAGCTGAATAAAATCTCGCCTCGATATCTTCGTGGAATCCTGCAGTTCAATTACTTCAGTCCAAAGCTCAAAAAGCTGATAATGAACGGTTGGATGCCGAAAAAGTTCTCGACGCAACAAATTCTCACGGGAAAAATTCCGCTTCTTTGGAGCGAGCAAGAGAAAATGATCGTATAAATAGAAAAGCGATAAAAAAGCCAATAAATTCAAAGAATTAACTTGATAAAGCAATAAAAAGAGCTATATTACAAGACAAGTTAGACATGAGGACAAAGATGTATATAGAGAGCTTGAAAGATCAACAAAAATCACCGTTTTATATCGCGGAATTAGAGCGTAATTTTGAGGCTTGTAGCGGTTCTGAAAAAAATGAAATTAATCGCACGCTGTATTTTGCTTATGAAAAGAGCAAAAACGCGGCAAACGAACTTATCGATTTCGATGACATAATATGGGCGAACGATGTCGAAGCAATTGTAAACACTCTGAAAGAGAACGGAATCAGGGAATTTACCATTTCCTGTCACTTTTGCGACTTGATCGATCGTCTCGCAGATTTCGACAAATTCGGCTGCCGAATGAACGGTGTAACTGAAGTAAAGAGTTCTCTGACGAACTTAGACGGAAGCGTGCAAATGAACAACGCATTGAGAATGGAAATTTTATAACGTCATTAACTTGGAGAAAAATTATGAATAACTCATATAGAAAAAACAACGATGATACATTCGTAGATGAAAACGGAAAAAAATGGCACAAGGTTCACTCAAAAGATTATGTTGTAATGACAGATGATGAGCCTTTGGTTGGCACAGCGACGCTGTTTTCTACGGGCGAACACGGTTGGTTTAAATATGTTGATGTTGAACACGGTATTGAGGCCGACAGACATTGGAGCAAACGTACAGCCAAAATCTACTTTGAAGAAAATCTTGAAATACATCTGGAAGGCAAAATTTACTGGGCACGATAAAAACCCAATAAAAACAAAAAATTAACTTGATAAAGAAGAAAAAGGCATTATATTACAAGACAAGGTAAGGATAGAGGAAAAAATGAACAATATCAATAAGTTAAACGAAAATAATAAGCTCTTTATAGAGAAGTTTGAAACCGCGGAAGCTTCCGGTAACACCCTGAAAGAACTCGGAATTAATCGCGATGTCTATTGGGCGTACAAAAGCAGCACAGAAGCCGGAAATGACCTCATAAATTTCAGCGATCTGATTGATGAAGAAGATGCTGAAGCTGTTATCAACTGCTGCCGTGAAAATAACATAAAAGAATTCACAATTTCGAGCAATTCTACGGGAATGATTCGTTCTCTCATGGCTTTGGAAGCTTACGGCTGTCGTTTGATCGGAACCACGATGATAAATCGCAGTAATCCTCACTATTTTGATAATAAGCAGATTCCGGCAATTAAAATGGAAATAATATAAGCGGATAGCTGAACGGAATTCTCAAAATAACAGGTTCTTACAAGAAAAATTCCGTTTTTCTGGAGCGAGCAAGAGAAAATGTTTACGGATTAAAAAATAAATATGGACATTAAATAAAATTAACCATACTTTAAATAAAGTCAAATATTATAGAGTAGTTGCTGTTTTTTTTAATGCGAGTATACTATATCTAGGGTAGTAGTATTATTAGGGAGGATAATTATGAAAAGATTTTTATATATAATCGTATGTGGAATATTCAGCTCTAGTTATGGAATGCTTCAATCTTCAGTTAGTTATCATTCAATTGTAGAAAATAGTAAGAATCAGCAAGTTTGGTCGCATCCTGTTTGCAAAAATGCACAAGAGCTTCAAGAAAAAATTACAGCTAACACCATACGCTTTATTTCGGCATCTCCATTAGAAAAAGGAAATATAGCAGAAAAACTTGTACCTGAGTATGAAAGTATATTTTGTACAAACAAAGATGACTTATCTATTTTAAAAGAACTTGAAAACGATGTCGATCAGCAACCTAAGGGTGAATTGTCTAATGAGTTTTTAACCGAAACAGCGGATGGCATTGCTTATTTGTGTAATGGATTGCCGAGTGCTGCAGTAGATATACAAAATATGTATGAATGTATTGGAAACTACAAACTGTCTCTCCTTTGGGCAGTAGTAGCATACAGGTTTGGGCTTTTAAGAGCAGAAGATGCAATTGGAAGATCAATAATAGCGATGAGGTATTAGAGAGTTGTAAGGTATGTTGATTAGATGGATGCTTTCGCTTTTAGCTGCGATTTTTATTTTCCGGGATTGTTGTTGTGCAAATTTTTTGGAAAGAGCTATCCTGAGCGAAAGTATAGGTCACTGTAAGGAAGTGGAGCGTGTTTTTGCTTCCTCTTTTCTTCAGTCTAGAATAGATGAAAAGGCTTTTTTTAAGGGTTGTATTGAAAAAATTAAAAGCACCACTGTAGGAGAACAATTTCTGAATAGGCTGGATGTTTTATTTCAAGCCTACAGCGTGCTCAAATGTCAAGATTTGCGATTGCTTATCATATTTTCTTCGGATGATTCTTGTTTTGGTGGTAAGTTTTTGTCGGTCACGGGTAATAATGCAATACTTACGTCTCCTCGTTTTAATTTTGCAGGGGAAAAAATAGAAGAAGATATATCGAATTGTTTGTTTGCACCTATCAACTTAAATCTCATTAGTAATACCTTGTACCATAAGGAACTGGGATTGTGTACAGTGATACAAAGCATTTCTGAGATAATTGAATGTAAGGGCGAATTGATTTGTTCAGTAATGGACTGTGCAGATCCTTATTGGATGTTAGTTGCACATGAAATGATACATTTGGAGCATTTTCTTCTTCAGGAACTTGTAAAACTTTGTTCAGAACGAATTATTCCTTTGAAACCTTCTAAATTAGACGAGTCTTTTGCAACAGCTTCTCAGGTAGAAATTACTCAAAATTTGCACAATTTATTTGCGAAAGATTTAAGCAAGAAAGATTACCTTTCAATTGAACCAATTAAGGCTATGTACGATTGTATGAATGATTATAAGTTTGAAACTTTAAAAAAGATGTGCCATGAGCTATATGATACCAGAAGGTATGGTGATAATAAGAATATTACGCCTCAAAAAGCTCTGGATCTTTTTGGCAAAACGAATGCTTTGCCTGATCCTATACCTGTCCTACCAGAGCTGAAGAGTAGAGAAAAAAATATATCTCATTTGTGGAATAATTTGGAAGAAAGAGAAACAGTTGTTGGTACAGGTATGTCGGAACTGATTTTGCGTTTGGACGCCGGGTTACCAATTAGATATATTTATCAAGTGAGAGGAAAATATTTTTTTGAAGATTTTGATACTATATTGCAGATTATGCAGAATGCTAATAGCTCCTTAGAAAAAGAGACGTTGATCGCTTTTATAAATAGTGATGAACATGCTCCGTATTTTGACACAAGGAGTTTCAGATATCTTGTTGATGAAGAACTATTACCGAATGATTTGTTTGTAGAATATGGAAGACCTGATGACACAAAACAACAGCTGCAGGGGAATATTGAACCCCCAAAAAAGAGTATGCCTAAAAGGGTGTTAATAAAAATGCTAAGTGCTATTATAAAGGATTTTGAGGCAGAAAGGTTTGAAAACGTAGTACGTCAACTTTGCCTTGGAAGCCGTGATAATAGCATAAGACAAGAAATAAAGGATATTCTAAAGAAAGAAACAGAAACTGCTATAATATCCAGAGTAGAAGAACATATAAAAAGTTCTCCAGGATCGTACGATAAAGGAATAATTCAAGAACTTATAGATCTATTGAGGCCTCATGCCGAAGTGAAAAAGCCTGA
>CAJOEB010000102.1 GCA_905233775.1 uncultured Alphaproteobacteria bacterium
TGCTTTTAATCGCTCGCAAAGTGTCAATATTGTAGCTTTATCTTTTTTTGCTGCTTTAAAAGCTTCTCGTTCCATAGAATATCCATCATGCAATGAACTAACTGATAATCTGGCTTTATAAAACCAACTTGATGTATCTTGAAGTTTTTTATTCAAATCTTGATCTAAAATTTTATCTGAATTTTTATCTAAAATAATAGATGAATTACCAACATTACGTATAAAATGATCTCCATCAAAATCAGACATATCACTGTCAATTGCTGCTAATAGAGAAACAAGATCTACAAAAAATACAATCTCCTTTTCAGATGAATTTTTTATTTTATCACTCATATTTCCACGAAATTCTGATAATGCCAGTGGATCTGAATTATTTTCTCTAAAATAATTAATAGATTCAACAAAATATGGATCAACAATATTTCGATCTTCGCAAAAAATATCAATTTTATAAACTAGCAATATAGAAAATATAAGTTTCAAAAATTTTGTCATTTAACCCTCCTAATTTACTGTTTATAATTATAATTTAATAAACCTATTGCTGCAACGCAGTTCTCAAAATTTTTTTTACATTTTCTAGAGATAAAAAAGCTTGGCTATCTCCTAATAATGGACTATTAAATTCATACGGATACCGTATATACCCATCTTTTTTTTCCTTCTGAATTTTCGCACAACTATAACTAATATCATTTATTTTATCTTTTATTTTTTTTCTGCTTTCATTTATTGTAAATCCCGTTAACTGCAACTCTTCTTCTGCACATTTCATCATTGTTTTTTGCTTTTTCTTTGAAGAAATAATTATCCCATCGGATGATGCTACAATATTTACTGAATAATTACCTCCTGCTGCTGAAGCCAAAGAACAGTTTACCGCCTCCACCGTTCTTTTATTCTCATCTCCCCATTTCCAAGAATATGTTTCTCTTTTTTGTAAAAAATGTCTGCAATGATTTAATTCATGAAATAAAACAATATCGCTACAATAATCATATATTTTTGTGAGTTTCTTATCACTATTTATTTTTATTTGTTTCGAAGCAATTTTATCATTCGAATTAATTTCACTATATAAAATTTTAAATCCTATTCTATTCGCTGTTTTCTCTCCTTCAAGATCTATAATGACCACATTATATTTTAAATCATTACTAACAAAATTTATAGGAATAAATTGAGATCCACTTGAAGATAATTGTGCGATTTTTTCAATATTTTCTTTGGAACCTAATATTTTCTGCAGTTCTTCAGGAAAGTAATCAATGATATTTTCAGGAAGTTTTTCCCCTATTTCTACGTTTGCCGTTAGATGAATTATATTAGAAGGTAGTATTATAATAGGAGTGTTGGATGTATCATTTGCTGATAAATTGATATAATCTTGTAATTCTTTTAACATCAGTTTTCCTATATCATTATTTTCTATTTCTTTAAAAGCTTTAGTTATTTCAAATATAAATGAAACTTTTGAATTTGCCTTTTGTAATACTGAAGATCCTTCATCTATCTTCTTACAACATTCATATACCAATATTTTTCCATCAGCGAGAGACTTTTTTTTGAAAATATTATTAAATATATAAAACTGGCTATCTTCTTCTCTAACATCTTCAACTTTTTGAATTTTATTTTTTGTCACTTTTTTTCTGGCTGCTTCAACATCACGAATTTGTTTTGCTTTTTGTTCTACTTTTCTCCTAGTATTTTCATCTATTTTTTTATCTTTGGCAATTTTTTCCAATTCAACTATATTGAAGGAGAAAACAGCTATAGATGGATACACATTAAATGAAGGTTTTATAGTATTCTTTTTATTAGGCATAACCTAATGAAGATGCGCAAGAAAAATCTATATTTATTAATACGTTATCATAAATAATCTAAAAAACATATATCCTCTTCTTTGTCTTTTTAAAGAAGATACTATATTTTTCTTAATTTTTAGTTAAAATTGCTAATTATTTATAAGAATAAACATATAAGCTAATTACTGGCAAAATTAACATAATTATTCTTCGTATTTATTATCGTTTCTGTGATGTCCTCTGGCACTGCCAAAATGCCTTTTTCCTCCACCAGAACCAGATTTACGTCGCGGAAAACTACCTTCCGGAAACGGACCATTGGATCTTGCTTCAGAAACAAATATTGTTCTGCCCTCTAGCGGTGTTTTATTCAGCTTTTCTATTGCTTCAGCTGCATCTTGTTCGGACGCCATTTCGACAAATCCAAAACCCTTGCTTCTGCCGCTTACTTTATCTTTGACGACTATTGCAGATTGAACAGTTCCAAACTGCTCAAATGCTCCTTTTAAGGCATCATCAGTAACAGCGTATGCCAAATTTCCGATATGTATTTTGTTTGTCATGTTTCACCAAATATAAGAAGGGAGCCTAAAAATAACACACATACGCCCACTATGCTCCCTAAGCAATGGACTATACATAGGTCATATTTATCATAAAAACATCATATTATAAAATAAAAAATATATATTTTTTGATAATTCAAATTTCAGTAATTTTATTGTTCACTTTTCGCAACACTTATTGTTCGCTTTCATATTGAAACACAGGATAAGTTGTTGCAAAAATATTCCATCCTTCAGAAAAATCTAAACGCATACGAAAATATATTTCCGATATACTACTGTTATCGACTACTTCTGGATCTACTGAGTCTCTTGTAATATACCATCCTTGTTTGAACTTATATGTTCCATTAATATCGTGAAAACGTTCATTAAATGGTACTTTTCTCATGATCTCTATTTGCGGTTTGCCTTCATCACCATTAAAACTTCTCCATGAAGATACACCTTCTGTGCCGGCAAATATTCTCATAAATCCACGTGCGACTTTTTTTGCGTTTTCTTCGGAAAATGATCTTGCTGCCGAACTCTCATATTCAAGAGCTGTATGAACATCTGAAGCACCCTGTAACGGAAGATCTCGATTTCCTAAATCTTCTTCTTTAAAAGGTAATTTCTGTTTCATAATATCTATTGACCAAAAATGCTTTGCTATATGCTTAAAAAATTCAGCTTGAACTTGTGTATGAACAGATGTTTTTGGACTGTCAATTAACAATTTCTGTACGATGGTTTCCGCCGGAGAATTTGACGCAACCGAAGAATTTGTTGAAACTGATAAAAATAACAATACTTTCTCAATAGGTAATAGAGCGTTAGATGCCCATTGCGTATAATTTTCAGAATCCGAATTTAAGTTTGTTCTGATCTGTTCCCATATTGCCCCAAATTGTGCAGTAAGGGTACTTGTAATCGCCGTTCCTGTTGGAATACGTCCCACTATTTGATCTTGGGAGCTTATGTCTTCCACATCATTAAGCGATGCAGAAAAATATGCCCTATAAAGACCGCCAAGCTGAATATACGCTGCCGCGCGCTTCAATATTGCATCAGTGGAATTTTGAGCAACTGCAGAGATGATTTGTTGCGATTTATTTTTTGCCTTTAGTTCTTCTTGTCTGTGCTTTAATTCGATGTTTCTTTGTCGCTGTTGACTATTTAGAGCTTCTAGTTGCTCATTAATTTTTGTAAGAGCAGCAGTAATCTTTATAAGATCTTCTTCAGCCTGTTTTATAATATTAGCAATTTCTTCTTGTGCTTCATGACTACCATATAAATGCTTATATTTCTCTTTTTTTTCTAGAATACTTTGTATATTAGATTGTCTATTTTTTGATGTTTCAATGTTTCTGGATAATTCTTTTATACGTGCTTCTATTTCTCTTTGCTTTTTATTACTTTTAAATATATATTCTTCGCATTCTTTAAGTTCAGCTTCTTGTAAAACCGAAATGAATCGTTTTGTTTCAAAACTTTTTACAATAAAATCATGAAAAAGCAAACCAAAGTCAAAAATTGTCATACTTTCGCTTATCTGGCATTTTTGATAAAAAAATCAGCGAATTTTAACAATAATTCTGCCAATGGATCAATTGATGCCATTTTGTAACCAGATATTTGTTTTGTATCTATTATTTTTCCAAAAAATCTATCATCTAAATTGTTTGGCATAGGAGAATCAATATCTAATGATTCTCTTCCTCCCGTTGAAAAGCTGATTACATCCCTGATAAGAGTTACCATACATAATAGTAATCCTAACTTTTTAGCATCTTGTGTACAACATTGAAATTTATTCATTAAACTTGTTGGCGTTTTTCCTCCTTTAAGCCTTCCCTCTTCCTGTATTCTATTCAAATTATTATCACCGACTCTACTCATAGTATCTAAGAATGATCCATGATTTCTAAGAAATTCTTTATGTTCATTTGTTGATTTAACAAGTCTACTCTTACATATTTCTATATTTGCTTCTGTTTCTTCCTTTGCTTTTTTTTGTAATTCTAACTCTTTATTGAACTTATCTATATTTTCTTCTAATTGCATTTTTTCTTGTATTAATGCTTCTTCATCCTCTTTAGAAAATTCCAATTCTTTTTGTATATTTTGATTTTTCTGGATAGTACTTTCTGTTTCTCTTCTTTGTTTTTCCATTAATTGTTTTTGTTTTTGAGTTTCATCTATCTGCTGTTGCAATATTTCTATGTCGTGATTTAATTTATCTGTAGTAGGTTGAATAGAAGCAAATCCAATTAAGTCAGAAATTCTTATATATAAATTATTCTTTTTCTTTCTTTCCTTAACCAAAATATCTTGTGAACTTTGTACTATCAGCGTTTGAAAAGAGCTAGTAATCTCAACTTGAAATATCTGTTCTGGTGTCATAAGTTGCATTTTTGATAAATCCGAATCTTTTGAAAGAACAGTCCATGAGCCTATAGCTGGACTTGCTCCTTCAGCAAAATAAATCCAGGAAAGTACAAATGTTGATAATAGAATAGACTTGGTGTGCATTATTCCCTCCAATTTGAATTAACCACATACTCAATAATAAAATATAAAGTCACTATCATAAATAGTCAATATATTTTTATGAAATTCTCATATATTGAACAAGCCAATGCATAACATCTTCAGGCAAAAAAGAATTAATTTTTGAATAAATATTCCTATGGTATTTTTGTACCCACTCAATTTCAATATCCGTTAGAATATGTTCGTCTATTAGATACCAATCAAAAGGCACAAGCGAGATTGTTTCAAATGTCAAATATCCATCCAAGCAATCTTTTACAAGCATCATATTTTCCAGACGAATACCAAAAAATCCATTCTTGTAGTACCCTGGTTCATTTGAAATGATCATACCAGGATGCAAAACCACACTTCCTCCTCCTCTACTACTATGAGCAGATGATATCAAACTTTCGTGAACAGAGGACATATATCCGATTCCATGGCTTGTCGAATGCGGATAATCCACCGAATTATGCCACAAAAATTGCCGTGCAAACGGTTCGAGCTGTGCCAATGTTGTTCCTTCCGGAAATTTCATATTGGCAAGAGCTATATGTCCTTTCAACACCAGCGTATAAAACAGTTTTTGTTCGCGTGTTGGCTTATTTAAACATATCGTACGAGTTATATCTGTTGTTCCATATTTGTATTGTCCGCCTGTGTCCAATAGCAGCATATTTTTTACACGAGTGTCGCTTTGTGGTGTCGGAGAATAATGAATAATCGCCGAATGTTCATCTGCAGCAGATATACATTGAAAGCTTTCTCCCACATAATTATCGTATTGTTGTCTGAATTCAACTAATTTATTGGCTATTTCGATTTCCGTTGGGTTTTGTTTTGTATTGTCTTCATTATAGCTATATAACCAATGCAATAAACGAACTATAGCAGCGGAATCAGTTTTTGCCGCAGCTTTCATATCTGCTATTTCGGTTTCGTTTTTGATTGCTTTTTGAAGAAGGCAAGGGTTACTAACATAACGAAAATTATTTTGATATATTTGATATAGATGAGCCGCTGTTTCTGTTTCATCAATTCCGATAACTGAAAATTTTTGTAAATCAGCTATCAAATCTTTCTCATGTTTGATTTTTATAACACATTCTGACGGATTTATAACTTCACTATACACTTCGTCAAGATACAGCACCGCATCAAAATTTTTATCAACAAGTAGATATCCGAATACGACAGGAGAAAACTGCGCATCAAAATCTCGTATATTCAGAAGCCATGAAATACTGCAAGGATCACAAAGAAGATATGCGTCTAATTTATTTTGCGTGATTATATCGTAGATAGAAGATATTTTGCTTTCAGAAAAAGTCCGTTTAACTCGATGAATTTTGAGCGGACGTTTGTTTAGATGCAAGTTGAGCACATCTTCAAAATTTATTGGCATAAGTTGGTATTCTGAAAGATCTGTTTTAATTTTATTGAATAAATTTATGCTGAAAAATCTCGGATCATACGCAATTTTCATACCGATCGGAATATTCTGCCTTATCCATTCCATAATAGAAGCAAAGTTATGATCTAAAATATCAAATTTTTGCTGATCGACTGCCAGTTTTGCCGCAAGTTTATATCGACCATCGACAAAAACAGCACTGTGATATTTTTCCGAAACAACCGTTGATCCCGCTGACGCACTTAGTCCTGTTAATTCCTTCAAAATATCACAAGACGATTTATCCTGTTCATTTACGTAAGGATATTTTCCGGATTTTCGATATATTATTGCATCAAAATTTTTGTATTCTGGCTTCTTCATACCAGTAATTTTACCAGTAAAAATCCAATAACAACAGTAAGAATTATAATAACAAGTGTAGCTGTTTTATGTTTTTCCATAAAGTTAAGAAATTGCTCGCCAAATCTCTTACAAATGAGCGATAACACCATAAAACGCATACTTCTTGTAATTAATGATGCAACTCCGAACGTAAGCAAATCAATTTTTGCAAATCCACTTGCGATTGTGACTATCTTATATGGGATAGGAGTTAAACCTTTTGCGCAGATAATCCAAAAAGCCCAATCGTTAAGAGTCTTAACCATGCTCTCGAATTTATCCATCTGCCCATAAAAGACCAAAATTTTCGAGCCGATTAATTCAAAAAATGCATAACCTATATAGTAGCCCAGAAATCCACCAATAACTGATGCTAACGCGCACATAGTTGCATAGCACATTGCTTTGTTTTTATTTTTTGCTACTACAATCGCCAATACAGGATCAGGAGGAAGAGGAAAAAATGAACTTTCGATAAAAGATACAAAAAGCAAAA
>CAJOEB010000103.1 GCA_905233775.1 uncultured Alphaproteobacteria bacterium
TCCTAATCTAACTTTTCTCCACTCTCCATCAAATCCCTTAAGACGCACTTTCCCCGTCAGCAATCGCTGCATCAATCCTTTTTTTAAGCGTTCTTTTAATTCAATTTTGTGAGAAACAAGATCTATTGCGTGATCCCATTCCGATAAAATTTTTGCAATCGCAATCTGTTCAGAAAGAGGAGGAAGAAGTATTTTATAATTTTTAATAAAATCAGAAGGAACTCTTTTTTGGCCAGCGGTTCCTGTCATCTCACTTGTTCCCAAATACCTAAATTTATATGTTTTTGTAATTAAGAATAAATAATAAGGAAGTATTCTTTCTAATGGTCTTAAAACATGAAATTCCGTACTGCCAAAGCCCATGCCATTTTTTAAATTCGTAGCAATAGCTCCTTTCCCATTTTCAAAGCAAGGAGTGATTTTTGCAACAAGAACATCATCATCTTTAAAGTTTGTAAATCCTTTATTTACTTCGCCATAATACTTTATGCTGTTTCTATTGATAATTTTTCCTTCCTCTGAAATATCAGCCATTCCTAAAAATGACACTAACGTATCATCTGAGAATTTTTGGGCAGTCGGAGACAATTTAATAAGTCCTCCCAACCTAACTTCTCGCCATCCTTCAGGAATCTTTTTTTGGTATTCTATCTTCACTAAATCTTTTTCAATTGTTTTTCGAAAGTTTTCCGAAACATCATTCAAATCAATCACGTCAACTTTAAAAGGCAGATTGCTTTCTTCGAATTCATACAGCAATTCAGCAACTAATTTGGGAACTTTTTTGCCTTCTTTGAAGATGGCTAAATCCAGGTCCGAAAATTTTTCAGCATTTCCTTTAATACGAGAGCCAAAGACGAAAACAATTATATCTGAATTTTCTCCCAATACCTTTTTCAGTATTTGTTTTACTAAATCGAGATGTTTTTTTTCGATATCTATTATTGGCATCCTATTTCTTCCAATTTCGTTTTCAATTTGTTCAAAAAATACACAGCTTCTTCATAAAATTCAGGAGCTATTGCAACTATTATTTCAGATTTTTCACTATCGTATGTGTGTGATGTAATGTTTCTTGCATTTCGATAATTTTTCCATTTCTCCAAGTCGCTCAAGAACATTCCCATTTTGTTTGCTGTTCTGATTAATGATTGAAAGGGCATTTCATCAAGATCTTGCATGCTTGGTGCTGCAATTTTCAGATATCTCTTAAAAAATTTGTGACATAGTTCATATGTATACTCGAAACGTTGAACAACTGAGTCTTTTATAAATGATCGATTGTCTTTTTTTAATTCCTTTAGTGCTTCATCTAAGCTTTTAATTGCTTTTTCCAACGAAGATACATCTAAAATTTCATTCATTACTTTCTCCTTATTCTATTCCCAATTCTTTGAGATATTTTTGCATTTTCTCGGAACTTATGGCCAAAGATTTTTCTACTTCAGCAAGCTCTTTGCAAACAGCTTTAATGTCGATTTCCTCTTCTTCTTCAAAAGTATCAACGTAGCGCGGAATATTTAAATTATAGTCATTTTCTTGTATCGCTTCGAGATAAACTTTCGCCGAATATTTTTCTATCTCACTCCGATTTCTATATGTCGTGACAATTTTTTCTATATTTTCATTTGAAAGACTGTTTTGCGCTTTTCCGGCTACAAATTCTTTGCTTGCATCAATAAACAATATATCTTTGCGAGATTCGTTTGCTCCTCCTTTTTCTCTGGAACGATCAAAAATCATTATTGCAACTGGAATCCCTGTTGTCTGAAATAAATTTGCCGGCAATCCTATTATTGCATCAAGAATATTTTCATTCACGAAATGTTGACGAATTTTCCCTTCCGAAGAACCTCTGAATAACACTCCATGAGGAACTATAACGGCAACTCGCCCCTTCTGAGGAATAGCGGTTTCAACCATGTGCGATATAAACGCATAATCGCCTTTTGATTTAGGAGGCATACCGCGCCAAAAACGATTGTATACATCATTTTGAAGTTTATCTTCACCCCATTTATCAAGTGAAAATGGCGGATTGGCGACGACAATATCGAATTTTATCAAACGATTATTTTCTACCAATTTAGGATCGTTCAATGTATCCCCCCATTCGATCTTTGCGGAATCCTCTCCATGCAGAAACATATTCATGCGTGCCATGTTATAAGTAGTGCCCGTTTTTTCCTGTCCATACAAAGAATAATTTTTTGTACCAACCTCTTTTGCTGTAAGAAGCAGTAAAGAACCTGAACCGCAAGTCGGATCACAAATTCTATCACTTGACTTCGGTTGAGCTAATTTTGCTAACAGCTCAGAAACTGAATGGGGCGTAAAAAATTCTCCTGCTTTTTTTCCC
Source organism: uncultured Alphaproteobacteria bacterium (assembly GCA_905233775.1). GTDB lineage: Bacteria > Pseudomonadota > Alphaproteobacteria > UBA3830 > UBA3830 > BNWE01. The sequence continues at coordinate 2,360 of CAJOEB010000103.1, forward strand.
GCATCAGAACCGAATTTTTCGATCATATACATATAAGCATTACCAAGGATATCATTGTCTACATTTTGCAAATCGATTTTTGCGAAGTCGTTAATGATTCCACGAAGCATTTTGTTGCGTTGACTGGTTTGACCAAGAACGGCCTGCGAATTAAAATCAACGGTGAAAATATCTCGAAGCTGTTGAGAATTGCAATCAGCAATTTTATGAAGCGCTTTATTTATTATTTCTCCAATATTATCCTCATTTTGCTGTTCAAATATATCGTCAAAAGTTGTGCCTTCAGGAATCTTAAAGCGAACGCATTCCAATTTAATTTTAAAAAATTCTTCATTTTCTTTATAACGTTGTTTTAAGAGAGCTTTTTCTTTTTTGTATTGATCTGAAAGATACTTGTAAAACAAAAATGAAAGAATGTAATCTTTAAATATTGAAGAATCTACTGTTCCACGACTGGAATCTGCTGCTGCCCAAAGCGTTTTATTAAGTTCATCTTGAGATATTTTTGTCACTTTAATGTTCTCCTATTACATAATCAAAAATTTTATCCAATAGTATTGTATGTTTTTTTTGTAATTTTCGCATATTAAGACGCTCGTTTGAAAGTTCCGCTATTTTTTTCTGCTTACTTAAAGATGGCATTGGAATTTTTAGATTTTTTAGCTCATCAGCGTTAATTACATTAATTCCAAAACTACAAGAGTGCATTCTTGTGAGTTCACGATATCCAGAAAATGAATTCAAATAAGTAGCAATATATTCGGGAATCACTACTGAGGAATTAAGTATAATTCTCAAAAATGAAGAAGAAGCAGCAAAGTTTTGGCCTATCGGAGGCTTATAAACAACAGCTCTAAATTTCCCTCGTGAAATCAATAGTATTTCGCTGTCATTTATAAAATGTTTTGCAGGATTCGGAGAAATCGTTGTACTCCATACATCGCTAAAATCGATACAGTCAAACTCGTCTATATCCTTAGGTTGAATTATCCGAATATTGCCTTCTAACCTCGCTAAAGGCGGTCTTTGCAAAGAGTAGCCGAGTCTTATATTTGCAATTTCTTTTAGTTTTATGAATTGCATTCTGTTCTCACTCTAAAAACACTATAAATAATTATAGTATTTCTTAATTTAAAAGCAATAGCTGATTTTTGCTATTTATGGGAAGGCAGTTAATGCTTATAGATTTTTTAACTACAACCCGCTACTCCGGTCGAAAGTTGCGGAAAATTTAATCGTATTTTAACAAAAATCGCCGTATTACCTCTGTATGAGGTATAGTAAGAAAATTCTCCACTATACTTCATTTAGAGAAAAATCGAGCTTTTGGAGAACATTTTTACGTTTTGGAGAATGTACAAATTAGATTAAATTAGCATTAAATGCAAATATAAAAGCCAGTAAAGGCTCTGTTACAGAGACTTCCATAATACCCATATCACATACGAAAAATTCAAAAACACAGTTATTTACAAAAGAAATGGTGGAAGGGGTAAGATTCGAACTTACGTAGACTTCCGTCGGCAGATTTACAGTCTGCTGCCATTGACCGCTCGGCCACCCTTC
>CAJOEB010000104.1 GCA_905233775.1 uncultured Alphaproteobacteria bacterium
GCGATATCCGGCATAATAATCAAAGAATATTTGATATCTTCTGAACTTCATTTGATCAACTTCTCTTGAATTAATTTTGTTTATTGCTTCTTTTCCTGGTTCTGTTACCCACAAAATTTGTTTTCCGGATTTTTGTTCTGCAATTAATTGCGTAAACATTTGCGGATCGATGTCTCGGTGCGTTATTATTTTGTCTATCCATGATATTGAGTTGGGAATAGTACAAACAGAGGTCACGATCGGCGCACATGTCAGCAACATTTTCATATAGTTCTTGGACTCTGCCAGCATAACAGCTAAAATACCCCCCCCCATAACTATTGTTGGAAAACAGTAATGATTAGCCTGTCTATTCAGAATTACATATGCAAATGCGTATCCCATTCCTGAAAAAAGCAAAGCATCGCACAAGTTATATTCGCTTTTGTCCCTCAAAATATTGTATGCGCGAATGATTGATATTATGAGCAGTACATATAACAATGGTTCTTGATTAAAGAAAGTGCAAAAGTTTGAAAATATTACTGAAATACCGGAAGAAACAGAAGCATATCCTTCTCCGCCAACGTTTAAAAATGTACGATCTCTGAATATAGTTCTGTATGTATATATTGCTATCCAAATTGCTGAATTTATAAGCAGAGCATAGTTAAATTTGCGATTTCTCGAAGATAATTTTCCGAAAACCAAATTTGTAATCGCAAAGATAATCCACATACCAAAAACAGGCTCTTTTAAATAAGTTGTATATGCCGCAGCAACAAACGCCACTACATAATTTCGTAAATTATCGCCTTCATTAGTAGCTTTCCAATAGAAGAACATGAATACGGAGAGCATCAGAAACATTTCTCTCTCCGGATATATACAAGCCATATGAATAAGGACAAAACTCGATATTGAAAATAAGATCAGCATACAAAAGACGGGTATGTAGCTATGTTTTCCAACTAATTTTTTCAGAAATTCGAAGAAAAGCAAACTTGCGATAATCATTGTTATACAATTATAAATGAAATGAGCCGTAACCGTTGTTCCATATGGAATTAAAAGCAGCAAACAATAGTCGCATAAGCCAAGAGGCCAGAATCTGCCGGCACCTGTCCAAGCATGAGATGGACGTCCTATCGCTGTTGTTGATACAAATTGGTAATCATCTGCCCAAAAAAGTTCAAAAACCCAGTTGGCATTCCATAAAACAATTGAACAAATAGCAATGAGAACTAACGAAACAAGAAAATAAGATAATTTGTGTTTATCAAATGACGAAACTTCTTTTTGTTTTATAGATTTATTTATTAACTGTTTTCTCATTAACTGTTTTCCTTAGTTCTTTATTCCGCTTTTCTGTTGACAGTTTCAGGTTTGATTATCACATCAGAAGTATCGAAAATATTTGCAACAACTGCTTCTGCCTCTGTTGCTATGGCATCTGCTTTCGCTGCCGAAATACGTTTATCCACCAAAATTCTTGCTTCAATGTATTTTTTCATGCCGGCAGTTCTGGTTCTCAGCATATTTATGTCTTTTACTCCATCAACATGCATTATCTCTTTTATTATCTTTCTGCGAACTTCTTGTGGCATTGCTTCATCCATTAGATCGCGTAAAGCAGATCGTAAAATCAAAAACGCATTATAGAAAACATAACCGCCAACTGTTATGCCGCATACAACATCTACGTAGATAAAAAATTTTGATAAAAATATGGATATCATAACGCAAATATTCATGAAAAAATCTGATATATAATGAAGAGAATCACCTCGAACAACCAATGATTCTGTTTTGCGTGCAACATAATGCTGAAAATAAAGCAGCTGATACACCGCAAGACATGATATGATCATTATTGTAATTCCAACGGTAGTATTCGATATCGGCTCCGGATTTAAAAAAAATTCGTACGCTTCATGACAGATAACATATCCGGAATACATGACTAATAAACATTGAAGTATTGAGAAAACTCCTTCAGCTTTTTCGTGTCCGTAATTGTGATCGTGATCGAATTTTACAGTAGAATAACGAAGAGCGTGATACGCGACGAATGAGGAAAGTGCATCCAAACAAGAGTCGTTAAGCGACGCTTGCATTGAGATTGAGTTTGTTATCATCCAGGCGATAAGTTTTAATAAAATCAGAAAAATAGATGTGATAACAGCAAGCAAGACAGAACTTTTTGCTAGATCCGCATGAGAATAATTTTTGAAATACGTATCTAATACTTTGTTAACAACCTTAATATCAAGAAAATGCACGCTTTTTCCTCCACAATTACATGAATAATACGAATATATGCGTAACCAGTGCGGAGATTATATTATAAACAAAAAGATTTTTCAGTATTCACAATAATCTTTTTATATTGTACTATCCATCCGTAGAGTTAATAAGCAGTTATCAGCTAATAAATAGTAGATAGTTGGTGCTAGTTATTAACAGTTAAGAGGCGGGATAGCTCAGCTGGTTAGAGCAGCGGAATCATAATCCGCGTGTCGGGGGTTCGAGTCCCTCTCCCGCTACCACTATCCATCGGAAAAAAGATTAGAACAACAACATAAACGACATTAGAACAGTAAGCGTTTTAATTTCACATAACAACATAAAAACAAAGGAAAAAATCGTTGTCATAATCTGCTTATTAATTATTATTTATTAGTTTTTGCTCTTTGTATTTTTATAATATATCTTTTGAAAAACAAACAGTAATAGAAAAACTTAAAAAACACTACATATATGAAGAAATATGAAACTGAAAAAAACAAAAAAGCAATGGAGAGAAATAAAATAATGTCACGAAAAATTTTTCTTAAATTATTTTCATACTTTTTGTTGCTTGTTATAACAGCTTGTTCTGAGGAATATTCCGAAATATTTACAACAAACAACTCATCTGTAATAGAAAATGAATTAAGAAATGCGGATAAAAACACTCTTGTAATATTTGATATAAATGACGTTCTTTTTGAGCAAAAAGAAATGTTATTTAAAAAGAAAAATGATAATTTACGAAAAAAATTACTATCGGCATCTGAAAGAAAGATAACGGATAAAGAAGAAGAAAAGGCTATCTTTAGTGTAGTTGTGCAAAGTCCTATTGTATATATAGATAAAAACTTCGTGAATATTATCAAAAATCTTCAAGACAGAGGAATAAAAGTAATGGCACTGACTAATGGACTGGTCGGAGAGTGTGGTTACGTCAAATCCATGGATAGGCTCATGTTAAAACAAACACGTGATATGGATTATCATTTTGAGAAATCTTGGAAGCATCTTAAGAATGCACAAATTTATATAACGAAAATATATAACAAAAAAGATCGAAAAATATTATTTATGGATGGTGTGGTATTTGCAAATAAACTCATTAGTAAAGCCTCAAAAGGAGAATGCTTGCTGGTTTTTCTCAAATATGCGAATTTTTTCCCGAAAAAAATCATTTTTATCGATGATAAAATGAAAAATTTAAAGTCTGTTTCCGAAATTTGTGAGAGAAACGACATAACATTTGTAGGATTTGAGTACACGGGTGCGACAAATAGAAATGACCTGCCGCCGCTCGATGAAAATCATGCGAAATTACAGCTGTATATTTTAAAGAAGAAACACAAGCTGCTTTCAGATAAAGAAATAAGTAGGATGTTGAATTATCATTGGTAGACTATGTTTGTAGAGTTAATATTTGTAGAGTCTTGTAAATATGCGCTTGCACTTTGATTTATAATATATTTGTAGAGTTTAAAACGCTCCATATATCGCGTTATAGTAGAATTTACTTCTCTGATTTTGTATCTTATAATTAGAAAAAAAATATAATTAAGAGGTAAGATTATGATAAAAAGAATTTTTGTTTTACTTATTTGGTTGGCGTGTCATTTTAGTTTAGTACAAGCATCCTCTTCTCCATTTC
>CAJOEB010000105.1 GCA_905233775.1 uncultured Alphaproteobacteria bacterium
GATCTTGTGAATGTAGGCTATAAAATGCAGGCATATAAAATGCTTTACAGAGTTATATGCATGGTGAGGACATTTTTGCTAATGGGCGAGCTCCTGTTAGTTAATGAAATAGAAAATTTTTGAGATTTGCAAAAGGAATGATCGGCAGAATGAGAGGAATAAAAAAAATTCAACATGCACTTAAAAGAAACCAAATGGCGACTTAATCATCGTGATGATAATAATCGTTATGATAATATTTACAAATTATTATTAACTAACTTCAGAAATTATCCTCTCTAATCTACTTCTGAACCATCATAGCCATTATATTTAATTGATGTTAATTGTTCCCGACTTCAGCAGGAAAAAGTCCAGGTTTCGGAGAAATAACCAATTGGTATGCTATCAGATCTTCCCAATTGTTTTTGGATATTGGTTCGATAAAGAAAAATCCGATTTTTGATTTTGTGAAGTTTATTTTTCTATAACGACATGATAACCATAGTCGTTCATCGCCATCTTTATCACAAACTAAATCAGGATGAAGTTTTTGAACTTGATCCAAAGTTTTTGTTTGAACATTTTCGCAATATCTATTGAAAAAACCAAAAAATGGCGAACCTGTTCTAATTGTAGATCCACAACATTTTTGATATTGATACGTGTTTTCGCTTATTCTTTTTACCCAAAAATAATCTATGATGAAATATACACCGAAAGGCCATGGAGTAAACATCGAATTTGTATGAAAGAAGTTGAGACAACTGGCATATGAAATACGAGCGAAATCATCTCTTGTTAACTGCTTATTTGATTTTATATTTCCCAACTGCTGAAGTATCGAAGCAGCAAGATAAGATGATGATTTTACTTTGTTACGTAATTCATAAAAACGATAATGGTCGTTCACAAAGAGCAAAAGTAATATAACGATCGGAATAGAAAACGCGAATTCGATAAGGATACCGCCATGATGATTAAGTTTTTTGTATATGTTTTTTAGAAGATATATTTTTTTTAAAAGAGCAAAAATATAGTTGGAAGAAAAATACGTATCCTTTTTGCAAAATTTCGAGAATTTTGCCAGTAGTGAGTTACGTTTGCCCCCCCCCGTCAACGTTTATGATGAAAAATGATTTTTGTTTCAGCATTTTTTAACTCATTCAATATATTTATTCTTAATAGTTAGTATTTAATGTATCGTATCTTAGTTAATAAAAAGTTTGAAAATGTGAAATAATTATTATTTATTACCATACATTATTATCATATGTTTTTATGCTCGTTTTGTATGTTGTTTGTATTATTTATTCATTCATTCATATTGTTTTATTAACGATATTATTAATTAGCAATAGGAAATAATCCCGGTTTCGGGGTTATAACTATTGTATACGAAAAATTTCCCAGAGCGTTCGGATCATCACCAATTTTTCCAAATTGCGGTGTTAGTATATGAAATCCAAGTTTGGATTTTTCAAAATGATATCCGTTATACCAACAGCCTATTAGTACCCGCTCATCTCCGTCTTTATCGCATACTAAATCTGTATGCAAAGTTTGTACTTGAATTTGCGTCAACGTAACTATAGATCTAGCTCCTTTTCCTAAGTTCGCAACTGATGTTGGGCTTGTTGTAGAATAACTAAACTGAAGTTGGTAATTGTCTTTGTTGATTCTTTTTACATACCAAATATATACGAGATAATATATTCCAAATGGATGTGATCCAACCATTGAATCCGTATGAAACATATTGAGACAACTGGCATAAGTTATTCGTGCGAGATCAGATGTTGTAAGTTGCTTGGATGTGCGAGTATTACCTATCTGTTGCATCATGCTTGCAGCAAGATATGCAGAGGATTTGACTTTGTTCCGTAATTTATAAAAACGATAATGATCATTGATGAAAAGCAGAAGTAATATAACGATCGGAATAGAAAATGCGAACTTGGTCATGATGCTACCATTATGGTTTTTGATAAGGGATTTTGGGAATATCACGAAAGAAATTTGCAAAAGTCTTGGGAATATTTATCAATACAGACGACTCTGACTACTTTTCCTTTTTTTTGGTGTTTTAGAAAATGATTTAAACTATAATATCATGATAAATTTTCTCAGAAAAACATAATTAATAACGTAATTTTACTATATTAGACATTGGTAGAAATATAACAAAAAAAATGGATGTAAATGTGAATAAACAACTAGAGTTCTTCAAAACTTAAGAGATCTACTTGACATACAAAATTATCAAAAGTACTATCACCATGTTTGATAATATATATGTTAGCTGTTATTTTTGTCCCCTTCGTCTAGTGGTTTAGGACATCGCCCTCTCACGGCGACAACAGGGATTCGAATTCCCTAGGGGACGCCAAGTTTGTGTCTTTGTTAATCCGAAGAAATTTAAGTTTGTTATTCTTTGAAATTTCGGTGTGTTTGAAAAAAGTAAAAAAATAGCTTACCAAATTGTTATTTATGTTGTGTATAATTCAAAGCTAAAACTACCCTACAGAATGATGATGGCACTCTGTAATTTCCTTAAACATTTTTATGTTCTTTGTTAAAGAAGCGATTGTTTTTGCTGAAACATTAAATTATTTTTTTGATCTTATATCTGCTTAACCTACTGTATTTCATGCCTTATTCCATACATACTTACTACGATGCTAATCTAAATCCTTCAATCATAATAGCTATTAGCGGTAAGCACTATTGATTATTATCAATAAATTAATCATTTTTAGCCGGAAATAACCCTGGTTTTGGAGTAATTACCAGTTGATGATAAAAAAAGGCGCTGGTAGACGCCATGCCTTTCGCCAATTGCGGTTCTAATATAAAAAAGCCGAGTTTTTGTTTGTTGGAAGTTGCTGTTTTTCTATAACAACACAATATCAATACTTTTTCTTCACCATCTTTTTCACATAGTAAATCTGCACACATAGTTGCGGTCATTATCTGACTTGGGGTTTTCGTTGATATATTTTTATCGACAGCTTTCAACATAGTATTTGGAGAATGACTTCCTGAAATTTCAGTTGTACCGCAACCATGCTGCCACTGATAACTATTGCTGTTTATCCGTTTTACCCAAAAAAAATCGAAAGAATAGAACACTCCAAGAGGCCATGGATCAAACATCGAATTTGCATGAAAAAAATTGAGACAGTTTGCAAATGCTATTCGTCCTATATCACTTGAGGTTAACTGTTTATCTGTTTCGGTGTTTTTGATCTGCTGTAGCATACTAGCTACAAAATATGAAGAAGATTTGACTTTATCTCTTAATTCATAAAAATGATAATGATCGCAGGTAAATAAAAGAAGAATAATCAGAATAGGAATAGTAAATGCAAATTCAATGAGAATGCCGCCATTATGAATTTGATAAAAATATGAGCGAAAAAACGGCTTGAGTATTTTTTTGTATAATCTATTTACCCCCCCCCATGGGTGTTGTTTCGGCTGTTGGAGAATAGTTTGAACGGTAGTATCATCGTATAATATCCTTATAACAATCGAATAAATTCTAAAGAAAAATAGTTAAAAAAATATAATCTCATGTTTGCATTTTTCATTTTTATGAATCTTAATATCTTAGAGTATCCCCTCTAGACATGCATAGTTTTTTTTGATACCCTCACGACGTTTTATTGATGAGAGTGCGGGAGTAGCTTAATGGTAAAGCTTCGGCCTTCCAAGCCGACGACGTGGGTTCGATTCCCATCTCCCGCTCCATTTTTTCTGATCGTATTTTAATTATTCCAGAAAAAATCAGAGCAGAAATTTTGGATATCAATAAAAGAATGGGCGCGTAGCTCAGTTGGTAGAGCAACTGACTCTTAATCAGTGGGTCCGGAGTTCGAGCCTCCGCGCGCCCACCAT
>CAJOEB010000106.1 GCA_905233775.1 uncultured Alphaproteobacteria bacterium
TTATTCCAGCGAACATATAGAATTTTGCACATGATATATTTGCGCAACATCAGCTACATCAGAGAATAAAGATAAATCCGTCCCTGTAAAAAAACTTTGGATTTTTAATTGTTTCAACTCGTTTATCAAGCTTTTACGTCTGTTTTTATCAAGATGCATCATTAAATCATCGAGTAATAGTACAGGTGTACCGTTACGTCGCGTCTTATATATTCTCACAACTGCCAAAATCAGCGAAATCAAAAAAGCTTTTTGTTCTCCTGTTGAGCAATTTTCAGCTTCTAATAAAGTTTTTCTATGCTTCACAATCCAATTACTCTTTTGAGTACTTACGGTTGTCGTTTGCTTTTCTGAATCTTCGTAACGAGCTGCCTTCAGTTTCGCAGCAATTTCTAATATGGCTTCTTCTTCGCTATATGTATTAAAAATAGTCTCTATATCTCCGGAAATATCAACAATAGGACGTAAAAAATCCGACGGATATCTATCAAATGTTTCATGCAACAACGTTATAAATTCCAATCGAGATTTTGTAATCAGCATATTTTTTTCTGCGATTTTTTCTTCAAGAATTTGCAGCCAAGCTTCATCTTTCCTATAGAAAATTACATGTAATCTTTCTTTTTGCAGAATATTCAGCTCCTTTAAATGAATTTTATGCGCGAAATCATATCCACTAACAAGATGATCAAAGAAACTTCGTAAATCAGATTGAGCTGATATAAAAATATTGTCCATGCTTGGTACAACCCATAATAACCACAAAATTTCTTCGAATTTTACAAGCGATGATAATGGAGAATCATCGGCTTTTGCTGTTCTACGTCCGTTTAAAGCATTTGTAGTCAGCAAAGTTTTGTATTGATTTTGTTCAATCGTGAGTTCAAGATTCCATGAAAACGGAGGTGTTCCGATCGTATTTAAATCAGCAATCGGAGCTTTTCGCAATCCTCTATTCGCGGAAAATAATGACAACGCCTCCAGGACATTCGTCTTCCCTGCTCCATTTTCTCCGTAAAGTACCACAAAATCGGTCGAAAAATTTAGTGTCAGCGTTCGATATGACCTAAAATTCCTACAGACCAGTCTTTTTACAATTGCATCCAATTATTATAGCCGCATCCAAAAAAAATTAGATCCGCATAGGCATTACGACAAACATAGATTCAGGCTCAGCTTCATCAACAATTAAAATCGGAGACAAAGACTCTTTGATGAAAATTTTCAGATACTCACCTTCTAATGTTTGAGCAACATCAAGCAGATAATTCGCGTTAAAACCCGATGACCAACCTTCTCCCGAATATGTAACATCGATCTCATCTTTTCCGCTTCCTACACGACTATTAACTGCATAACAAACCAATGTATCTTTGCTCAATTCAAGTTTTACAGATCTGACTTTATCTTCTGACATAATCGCTATACGATCAAGAATTTCACAAAATTCTGCTCTTTTTACCTTAAAGAATTCAGTATTTGTATCCGGAATTACTCGTTTATACTCAGGAAATGTCCCGTCAACCAACTTTGATATAAATGTTACTTCACCGAACACAAATTGTATTTGATTAGCAGAAAATGCAATAGAAACTTCATCTGCAAATGTATCCAGAAGTTTTTTTATCTCAAAAACTGTCTTTTTTGAAATAATTACTCCCTGAATATTCTCTTTAATATCGATACTTATCTGTGTCGTAGAAAGTCTGTGACCATCTGTAGATGCCGCTTTAAGTTTTGCGTCTTCTTTGTGTATATATATGCCGTTCAAATTGTGGCGATTTTCTTCCGGAGACATAGAAAATTTTGTTCTGCTAATCAGTTTATTTAAATCTGCAGACTTCAGTTTCACGCTAAAACCGTTTTTAATCTCTTCTATCTCAGGAAAATCTTTTGGATCTAAAGTAGAAAGCTCAAATTTAGATCTCCCTGATATTATCTGCAACTTGTTCCCTTTATCCATTAAAGAAAACTCAAATACTGCATCTAAAGAAGCCTTTCTCACGATATCATTAAGAGTACTGGCAGGTACAGCTACTGAACCGAAAGTATCAACTTCTGCCGGAATTTTTTCTATTATCGAATGATCAAGATCCGTAGCTTTAAGACAAAGTCCAGATTCATTAAATTCCAATAAAACATTTGATAATATTGGCACAATGGATTTTCTATCCGCAATGCTAACTGTACGCATTATCGCCGGTAATAAATTAATTTTTGATACCTTTGCTCTCATAGTTTTTTTCTCCGATATATTTTTTTTATTCGAATCTTCTTTTCTATTGTATACAACGATTTTTTGCAAATATCCAGATAAGTTAAACAGTAATATTATATATTAGAATTATTTTTTATTTCATTAACCGAAAATTAAGACTTTTTTGCTATTATTGATAAATAATTTGATTGTATTGTTTACAATAGGAAAGGAAAAGAAATGAAATCTAGAATATTAGTAGCTACAAGTTGCATGTTATGTTTATTATGCACTTTAAATGTTGAAGCTTCAGTGCCGAAAAAAAGCAAAGCAACACCAGTACAAACAAAGGAACAAAAAGAAGTAATCAAGGAAGACACACTATTTGATCTTTCCCAATCTTTAACAGATAACGTCAGCAGTACAGATAGTGACAGCAGCTATGATGATGACAAACCAATGCCACTTGGAGCTATAACCATTAGAAATGGGATAGCATATAGACATGATGATAACAAACCACTTGGAGGTCCTACTAAAAGAAAAAAGCAAGCCACTCCTGAGAAAACGAAGCAACAAACTACTTCGAAGCAACAAATTACTGAAAACAAAGAAAATTCAACAATCAATTACAATGATATCAGAAAAGAGCTATGTTCTGAAAATATCACTAAAGATCGTTTAACAGAAATTCTTAAAGATAAAGATCTTCCTGAAGATATACGCGAATCAGCAAGGAGAAGAAAAAGAATGCTGATATTAGAAGAAAGATGTGGAAGAGAGTTTTTAGAAAGTGATATTCCATCAGAACAAAATAGTAAGCCTAATAAACCAAGCAGTATTCCAGCTAAAGAAGAGCCAAAAAGCCAAGTTGAAAAAAAACAACCGGAACAAAATAGAAGAAACATAAAAGAAATAGAAAAAGACATTACAGAAGAAAATAAAAGAAACGAGACACTAAGAAATGAATATAAACAATTAAAAGATGAATATAATAAAGCATCAAATGAATGGTTTAATGCAATAAATGAGTTTATGAAGTTGCCAAATTCCGGTGTAACAAAAGAAAAATTACAAAGTATAAAGAAAGAAATTGAAAGAACTGATCCCTTAACAGACGAAGCATATAAGAAAACGTTAAAAAAACTGTTCGAAATTACAATATCTGACTTGAAATTAAGAAATTTATACTTCGACAAATGTTATGATATTATTCTTAGTTCTGACAAAATCAACAAGAAAATAAATAGTTTGAATAGTGATAGTAGTGATAATTGGAACAAGACAGTAAGTCTGGGATTAGACACCAAAGAAGAGTATGAAGATAAAATTGAAGAAATCATAAAAGGCGCAATAAAAAAAGGCGCAAATGCAACAGATTACATCAATAAAGAATTTAACAAAATTAGAACGACACGATCTAATTTATTAAAAACTTGGTCTCAAATAACAGATACAATGTCATTTGCAAAAAGAAAAACAATAGAATCAATACAGTTTTATGAAACATGGCTTCATGAAATGATTTCCTATGAGGAATATTTGATGAAGGATAATCAATTAGTTATAGAAGATATAAACAAGCTGCTTGATATAATAAAAGTTGAAGGACAAAGAAAAGCCATGATGAAAATAGTAGAAAAATATTTAAAAACGAATATAGGTGGTACTAAAT
>CAJOEB010000107.1 GCA_905233775.1 uncultured Alphaproteobacteria bacterium
GCCTCAATCATAGAAGATCCTGGAACACCTGTAGGAGTTCCGCCCGTTTCTATATCGATTTTTCGCAACTTTATCCCCTTTGGAACTCGAAAAGGAGTAGGTGTCAGAAATTTCTTTGCTTCACTCATAAATGATATAAATATCGGCAGAGCAGTGTTTGTTCCGTTAGCATTTTTGCCCAGGCTCTTTGAATGGTCATCAAAACCAACAAAGACTCCAACAGCTATGTCCGGAGTGTATCCCACAAACCATGTATCACGGCTTTCATTGCTTGTTCCTGTTTTTCCTGCCATGGGGAAGTTGAGAAAACGGGCAGAAGCTCCGGATCCACGTTGTATTACTCCTTCAAGTAGTGATGTTATTTGATATACGCTGCGTTCATCTAAAATCTGTTCACGGTTATCGTTTAGTTTTGGAGGTAATGGGGCGTCATATCCGATACTGTTATCCACAAGGCGGTTATCGTTTTTGTATAGGATATTTCCATTTCGATCCAGTACATAATCGATCATTGTAGGAGTTATCCTCTTGCCTCCGTTAGCGAGCATTGCATATGCTGTAGTCAGTTTCAGCAATGTAGTTTCACCGGCTCCCAACGCATATGATAGAAGTTGCGGCATTTTCTCGAAAATTCCGAATTGCTCTGCGATTTTTGCGATTTTATCCAATCCTGTTTCTTGCGCAATTCGTACTGTTGCAGTATTTATTGATCTTTCAAGTGCTCGACGCATAGTTATTTTATCGATTTCCATTCCATGATAGTTTTTTGGTTTCCATACACCAAGCGATTCTCCTAGATCAACTTCAACAGCGCTTGCGTCAATTACTGTATTGGGCGCAAAGCCATTTTCCAGTCCTGCGAGGTAAACAAACGGCTTAAACGCTGATCCGCATTGGCGCATGGCTTGTGTCGCACGGTTAAATTCACTTATAGAAAAAGAATATCCCCCTTGCATTGCAAGAATTCGTCCTGTTTCGACTTCAATAGCTATAATCGCTCCTTGTACTTTTGGAATTTGCTTGAGACTGAAAACCGGTACCGTTGCCGATTTTTTTTCTGACCGATTGTTTTTCTCGACTAAAATTACATCGCCTTGTTTGATTTTTTTCCTGATCCATTGTGCATCGTTGTTGTTAAGTTTTCCCCATTCGTTGTGATCGGTTAGTATGCTTATTTTTCCATCAGATAATGAACAGACAACTGCTTTTTGAAATTCTTCTCCGCCTTTTGGTGCGGGGATATCTTTTAATTGAGCGACTAATTGGTTTCGATTTGTCATTATTCTTATATTACAAACGGGACCACGCCATCCGAAACGTCGATCGACTTCCTCCAGTCCCTTTCTGAGCGCGTCATATGCACATTGCTGCATTTTAGTATCGAGAGTTGCTCTAACAACCAGCCCTTCTTTATTCAGATTATCAGACGGGAATTTATCCATTAAGTATTTACGCATTTCTTCTGCAAAATATCCCGCCTTTACATCTTCTGTTTGCTCGCTGTTCATTACAAGATCTTCTTGCATGGCAACAGTAGCTTCTGCCTTGGATATATAACCGTCCTCCAGTTGGCGATTGATTACCCAGTTTCTTCTGGTTATGGCTTTTTTCTTATGTTTTACAGGATGATAGTTGTTCGCTCCTTTTACTAAAGATGCAAGATAAGCGCACTCAGCGATGGTTAATTCGTCTAATGTCTTGTTGAAATATGTTTTTGCAGCAGCTGCAACGCCATATGCTCCCAATCCCATATAAACCTGATTGAGATATAGCTCCAATATTTGGCGTTTTGATAATGATGATTCTATCTTGTATGCGAGAATAGCTTCTTTTAGCTTTCTTACATACGAAACTTCGTTCGTTTTTATCAAAAATATACGAGCAACTTGTTGAGTAATCGTTGACGCACCTTGTGGACGTCTTCCTGTACCTAAATTTTCCAGATTTTTGATGATAGACCTCATAATTCCTTGCAAATCTATACCCATATGCTGGAAAAAATGTTTATCTTCAGCAGCAACAAATGCGTTAATCACTTTTTGAGGAACTTTATCTATAGGAATAAAATAGCGTTTTTCATAGGAATATTCGGCGAGTTTTCGTCCGTCTTGCAAGAATACGCGAGTCGAAACATCAGGCACATACTTTTTTAACGAGGTATAATCCGGCAGATCTTCAATCAATGAAGACATGTAATCAAATCCGAGAATTGCCGTTCCGAGAACGCCAATTACTACGACTAAAGCAAACATGCCTTTGAAAAAACGAATGAAAAACTTTTTCATATGCGCCTATTATTCTTTTTCAAAATACTTATCTAGAGCATATAAAATAGCACGATTGGTCTTTTCTCGAAAATCTTTTGAATGAAGTAATTCATTATCTATCTTATTTGAGACACACCCTAATTCAATCAAAACAGCAGGAAAGGGTAATTTGAGGATCCGTAATTCAACATCTCTGCGCGGATGATTTCTAAATTTGCACATATTCGGGATATAACTTACAAGAATATTTGCAAATCTTCGTGATTGAGAAAGAATTTTGTAGTATTGATTGTTTTCAGTTTCTTCAGGTAAATTATCTTTGGTTTTGATAAAATTCAGTATAGGAAGTGTATAAACTGACATCCCCCGCATATTTTTATCGCTGTTACTGTCCGTATGTAAAGAGATCAGCAAATCGGCTCCTGCTGCCAACGCTTTTCTTTCATTAATTGATACAAATTTGTCTCGATCTCGAGTTAATATCACATTATATCTTCCACTTGCTATCAATTCATTTCGAAGTTCTATTGCGGTAACAAGAGCGATATTTTTTTCATAATCTCCGCTTAAGCATTTTGTCCCGGGATCTTTTCCGCCGTGTCCTGCGTCTATTACGATATTATGCTTCTTCTTTATTTTGAAAGTAAGTTTTATTGAATTGCTGGTATAACGTTTTTCTGTGAAAATTACCTTTTCTCGCAAAGATAATATCATTAAAAGAGATGATGTTCCGATTTGTTCGAAGAAATATCCGTAAATAAGTCTGTGATTTAACATTTCTCTTGCTTTTGGCGTTTGAACATTACGTTGAAACGATAAAATAAGCTTTACTCCATTCGGTAGGGTATGAATGCGTGGAGAAAAAACAGCTCCCTCTACAAAATCAATGCAAAAACTGTAACTGTCATCGCTGTTTTTCTGAAGATATATTTTTTGTATAGGTTGGATACCAGAATGCTCTATCTGACTGGCATATCCAGACTGAAAAAATATAAAAATTGAAACAAATATAAATATAATTCTTTTAATCACTGTACAACAATTCTGTATTTCGTGCATTATAACAACATTTACTTATAATAAGTAGTGTATTAAACTAACGAATAGGAAATATAATACATTATGTTTTATATACTGGATATTATGAAGTTTTATTTGCGGTATTGTGAAAGGTCGTTAAGTGGACTTTGATGGAGAAAACAAGTTAATAAAAAAACTCCGTACGTCGGATCTGTTCACGTACTGTACTGTTTTTTACGGAGTCGGAATAAATGTCGAAAAATATGCTGATAGATTCAGCTCACTTAGAAGAAATAAGAATAGCTGTAGTAGATGGAGATAAATTAGATAAATTTGATTTTGCATCACCATCAAAAGTACAAATCAAAGGAAATATTTACCTTGGAAAGATCGTAAGAGTAGAACCATCGCTTCAAGCTGCATTTGTTGATTATGGCGGCGATAAGCATGGTTTTCTTAGTTTCAGTGAAATACATCATGACTATTTTCAAATTCCTATAGGCGATCGAGAGGAATTGAACGCTCGTATCCAAGAGGCAATGGCAGCTCATGCAGCGGAAGACAG
>CAJOEB010000108.1 GCA_905233775.1 uncultured Alphaproteobacteria bacterium
AATAACGAAACATTTTTACGGAAACATGGTTTTGATACAAATTTTTCTTATCAATCCTATCTGAAATTACCATAGAATAACATTGTTTCAAAAACGATCGTTTTCGAGATAGAAAAAATTCCGTTAGTGCTCCATGGTTTTACATCTTTTCTACTTGTTTTTAATATTGATTTCGTCATTTTCTCATAATATAAATAATTAATTGAGGATATTAGGTATAAATATCATGATTCAAAGAAGCATATTTGAGAAAATTACAAAAAATCTATTCAAAGATAAAGTCATTTTGATTTTTGGAACCAGAAGAGTCGGAAAAACTACGCTCGTAAAGCAAATCTTGGAACAATTATCAAAAAAATCCAAAAAATGTATTTATTTGAATTGTGATTTATTAAGTGTTAAGCAATCTCTGGAAACAACCAATGAACAAATTTTGAAACAAAAAATTGATGGATACGATATTGTAGTGATAGACGAAGCTCAAAATGTTGCAAATGTCGGTCAGGTATTAAAAATCATACATGACGAATTTCCTAATACTCAAGTTATCGCAACAGGATCTTCAAGTTTTGATTTAGCAAATAAAACAGGAGAGCCTCTTGTCGGACGCAGTCGTTCTTTCGTTTTGTATCCTTTCTCTATCGCAGAAATCAGTAACGCAACTAATTCATTTACTGCTACTGCGAATCTGGATAATTTTTTGCGTTTAGGACTGTACCCTAATATTTTTAATTTAGATGAAAATGAAGCAATTGACGACCTTGAAAATTTGGTAAATGGATATTTATATAAAGATATTCTTGCTTATGAAAATATAAAACATTCTGATCAAATATTAAAGTTATTGCAATGTTTAGCTCTCCAGATCGGATCAGAAGTTTCTTTTAATGAATTATCTAATAAACTCGCTATCAGTGCGAATACTGTAAAAAAATACATAGATTTACTCGAAAAATGCTACATCATATTCACATTACCCGCTTTTTCCGGAAATGTAAGAAATGAAATTTCTGGTAATCGTTCTCGTAAAATCTTTTTCTACGATATAGGCATACGGAATGCGCTGATCGGTAATTATCAATTTATGCATTTACGAAATGATGTAGGCGGTATATGGGAAAATTTTTGCATAGTTGAATTGATCAAAAAAGCTCAGAGAGAAGCTCGTCGGTGCCGAAAATATTTCTGGCGCAATTACGACCAACAAGAAGTGGATTTTATTGAAGAAGAGAACGGAGAGCTTCGAGCTTATGAGTTTAAATACACTGCTCCGAAAGCAAAATTTCCGAAAACATTCAAAGAAAATTATAAAACCAGCTTACATTTGATAAATAGAGAGAATTTTATGGAATGGTTCGGGAAATAATATAAGAAAGAAGTAGAAGGTAGTATAGCAGAGTTCCTTAGAAAAAAGGCAGTTTTTTAGCTTTTTCATCAGTCTTGAATTTATCAGAGAAAATATTTCCCTGTAGTTACGCTAACAAGCCCCTGGCAAGCAGGAGAAACAATAGTTTTACAAAAATATGTAATTTAGTGATCATATAAGCAATACATAATTTTTTATACAGATAATGATAGAAATTCTACGATTTAAAATTATATTAGGGCTTTAAAAACCGCAAAGATGAGCAAATTATAAATTTTTTTAACTTTTTTTCAGATTTTACGAGGGTAATAACATTTTGCATTTTAAAATCGTGTTACAATTACATCAGAATATGGCCAAAGGATGTAAAATGAATCTATTTAAATTGCTTCTCTTTATTCTTTTCGCAATTCTTCCTATTGCAGAGCATTCCTATACCTCAGAAAGAACGCTGAAAGTTGATCTTTCCGCAGAGGAAGAAAAAATCCTTGCTCGTGGTTGGACTCAACAGGAAATTAAGCAGGAATCAGATGCCTTTTGCGCTAATCCAACTGAGCCTGAAGAAACTTCTGCGAAAGTCGAATATTGGCGTAAGCTTTTCTTCGGCTCAGGAATAACCGAATTTAGCCGTTGCTTCCGTAAATACACACAAAAATATATGGAGAAGTTCCTGTCTCCTGACGGGATTCTTACGGGAGAAACTGCCGATATCATGTATGCTAAGTGTTGGAATTATAAAGAGGATTTAAAATGGATAAACAGTAGCAAATTACCTATTACCGAAGACATTCGACTTCACAAAAATTTCCGATCTCCTGTCTGTGCTCTCATAGGCCGAAGCTTAGATGAAGCACAAGAAAAATTCACTTTAGATACTGCATTAGATAATGCCGATTTTTTACATATAACATGGGAGTATTGTTTTTGGCTCGCAATGAATGAACTAATTGAAATTAATTATCGTTATCCTTTCTTTGACGAGCCCAATTTTAATACTCAACTTCTTATTCATGCTCTTAGTTGGTTTGAAAAAGACACAAAGGCTCATAAAAAGGAATTGTGCTGTAATATATTATAAGTTTTTTTGTAATTGTATTGTTGGAAGGGGAAAAAATAATGCCAGATAAAAAATTAGTCGAAAATATAATGAATCATTTGAAAATATGCTATAAACACGGAAAAAGTGACAATTCGGAAGATCATTTAAGAAAAGCTCAACTACTCTTAGAAGAACGAAAAGAATTTAAACCAAATGATGAACATGCTAAATGGGATTTAACCTTATCTTTTCCTAAACAAAAAAGTGAATCTTATTATAGAGATTATATAAAAACAACTTTAATTGAATTATCTGAATTAGATTATGGTAAACAATTACTACGCTCTTTTTTAGATAAAATTTCAGAAAGAAAAGAAAAATTCCCTATTATTTTTTCTTCTTATAAAAATACAAAAGATGAAAATGATACCACAACTTTTTCTTCTGGGATAAGAGTAACTGGAACTATTCAAGATGAATGGCAACCACATATTACAATTAATATGTGGGATGGTAAGAGAGTTACTGTTCGACAAAAAGAGAATATATATACTTATTCGGTAGGTGGATTATTAAAACCACAAACCATAGGAAATCGCGTCCCTAAAGGACTTATAGAAATTAGCTCAGGATTAACTCCTTTTTATATAACGCTCGCTCATGAATTAATTCATGCTCAAAGGTATTTTATAAACAAAGGAGAAATGTTTGACGCCCAGCAATATGTTAACCCCTATCAAGAAGAAAATAGAATAAGAGTTATGGATTTATATCCAGATGCAGAAGAAGAACGTACTGTTCTCAGTCCAAACGATTTTTCCGAATTGGTTTTGCGAATAGAAGCAAATGAGATGATCAGATACCCTTACCATTTCAGTGGCGAAAAATTCTATGAACCAATATCTAATATTATCAAAAATATATTTGATTCTTATCACAGAGATGATGCAAAACTAGAACCTCGTATTACAGAGCATGATGTTAGAAATATTTTACAAACTTTAGTTGGATATACCGATCCCCTTTCCCCTACTTCTTCAATTGCTATGCCTGAAGATATCAAAAAAGGCGCAATATATACAAAAATATCGTTATTACCCCGCATATACAGCTATTTCTACAGTAATCCGCAAGAAATACCTGCGGCAATAGACAGAGACCTTTCTCAAATTCATCATAATCAAGTCGAAAATCAATGGAGAGCAGCGAATCCCGGTATGTATGGCCCAATACCTTCTGAAAGATTTTCCAATCCTCCGCAATCTTCTATTGTCGCTGAAAGACTTCAAAGACCAAACGACTTAGCAAAGGCTTTGATTAAAGTAAATGAAGGAATTACCGAAAAAGATGCTATAGGAAATGCTCTTAGAAAAGTCGGTCCGGAATATCCTTTTATCGCTCGAGCTTTTGCTAATGTACGGAGAAAAAATCCATTACCACTTC
>CAJOEB010000109.1:0-758 GCA_905233775.1 uncultured Alphaproteobacteria bacterium
GCAAAAAATCCTGATGATTGCGGATGTGCATCATGTTCTTTATCAAATTCCTGCAGCAATTCCTTTTGCCGTTTCGTTAGATTTACAGGAGTTTCGACACGTGCATGAATTAGCATATCCCCACGTAACGCACTTCGCATAATGGACATACCTTTGCCTTTTAATTTTAGGATATTTCCGGCTTGAGTACCTGCCGGAACCTTTACTATAGCTTTCTTCCCATCGATCGTTGGTACCTCTACCTCTCCACCGAGTGCTGCTGTAACAATCGATATAGGTACATCACAGTGTATCGCGTCCTTCTCTCTTCTAAACAATTTATGCGGTTTTACGGTTACGAATATGTACAAATCACCGTTGCGGCCACCTCTTAAACCAGCTTCTCCTTCACCTGCAAGTCTAATACGTGCACCATCTTCAATTCCTGCCGGTATAGATACCTTGATGGTTCTTGATTTACTCACTCGACCTGAACCATTACACGATTTGCACGATTTTTCGATGATATGTCCCGTTCCGTTACATGCTGTACAGGTTCGCTCGACCATAAAAAAGCCTTGTGAAAACCGCATTTTCCCTGTTCCGCGACATGAAGGACATGTTTTCGGTTTTACGCCGTTTTCAGATCCTGTTCCTTTACAGCTTTCGCATTTTACTCCTGTTCTTATACTCAGCTCAATCTCTTTGCCACGAAATGCTTCTTCAAGAGTGATCGATGCTTCATAGCGCAAATCAGCTCCTCGCATTTCTGCCCGTTC
>CAJOEB010000109.1:939-5343 GCA_905233775.1 uncultured Alphaproteobacteria bacterium
AGCGTTTCATAGGCTTCGTTTATCTCTTTGAATTTTGCTTCAGCTGCTTTATCACCCTTGTTTCTATCAGGATGATATTTCATAGCTAATTTTCGATATGCTTTTTTTATGTCGTCATCACTGGAATTTCGTTGTACACCAAGTGTTTCATAATAATCGTTCGACATAATGCTCTCTCATAAATAAAAAATCACAGAACAAAGTTAAATAAGTCAAAAAGATCAAAAAGAGACGCTGCCGAAACAACGTCTCTAAACAACAAGTCAGAAAGGAGAACCTACTTGTTATTGTTATCTTCCTTGACCTCAGAATAATCCGCATCAACGACCTTTTCATCTGCTCCTGATGACTGCTGCTGTTGCTGTGCTGATGTATTATCCGCACCTGTTCCACCAGCCGTTTGCTGTTGTGCCGCTTGCGCTGCCTGATGTATTGCTTGTCCTGCTTTAGACATTACGTTCAACAGCTTTTCAGACGCCGCTTTAAGTTCGTCGATATTCTCGCTTTCAAGAACTTTCTGCAGATCTTCACTTGCCGTTTTTATTTCGGCTTTTTGGTCTTCGGAAATTTTGTCACCGTGTTCCGACAGCATTTTGTTTGCATTGTTGATCAATTCTTGTGACATATTCTTCTCATTGATCAATTCTTTGCGTTTCTTATCCTCTTCAGCGTGAGCTTCTGCGTCCTTTACCATCTGATCAACTTCAGCATCGCTCAAACCACCCGACGCCTTAATACTGATCGCCTGCTCCTTGCCCGTTGCTTTATCCTTTGCTGAGACATGAACAATACCGTTAGCGTCAATATCAAACGTTACTTCAATTTGAGGCATACCACGAGGAGCCGGTGGGATACCTGTTAAATCAAACTGCCCGAGAAGCTTGTTATTCGCTGCAATCTCACGTTCTCCTTGGAACAC
Organism: uncultured Alphaproteobacteria bacterium; assembly: GCA_905233775.1. Taxonomy (GTDB): domain Bacteria; phylum Pseudomonadota; class Alphaproteobacteria; order UBA3830; family UBA3830; genus BNWE01. The sequence goes on from CAJOEB010000109.1 coordinate 1,859, forward strand.
TCGAATTGTCACGCCGCTTTGATTGTCCTCTGCAGTAGAGAAAATTTGGCTCTTTTTCGTCGGAATTGTCGTGTTTCTATCGATCAATCGCGTAAAGACACCGCCTAACGTCTCAATTCCAAGAGAAAGCGGAGTAACATCCAGCAAAAGAACGTCTTTTACGTCGCCTTTCAACACACCGCCCTGAATTGCTGCACCAACTGCAACAACTTCATCCGGATTTACGCCCTTGTGAGGCTCTTTTCCAAAGAAATTCTTGACATATTCGACGACTTTCGGCATACGCGTCATACCGCCGACAAGAACAACCTCGTCAATCTTATTTGCCGTAATACCTGCGTCTTTTAATGCTAACTTACAAGGTTCTAACGTTCTTTTTATGATGTCATCAACTAATGCTTCAAATTTCGCTCGTGTGATCTTGCAAGTCAAATGCTTTGGTCCGGAAGCATCCGCTGTAATGAACGGCAAATTGACCTCCGTTTCCATTGCGCTAGACAGCTCGATTTTTGCTTTCTCTGCTGCTTCTTTCAATCTCTGAAGAGCCATATTGTCTTTTCGAAGATCAATAGCGTTTTCTTTCATAAACTCATCGGCCAGATAATCGATTAATCTCTTATCAAAGTCTTCACCGCCAAGGAATGTATCTCCGTTAGTCGCTTTGACTTCGAATACACCGCCTCCTATCTCCAATATGGATACATCGAACGTACCACCACCAAGGTCATACACCGCAATCATGCCCGAATCTTTTTTGTCCAGACCATACGCAAGTGCTGCCGCCGTTGGCTCGTTTATTATTCGGAGAACATTCAAACCGGCGATTTTTCCCGCATCTCTTGTCGCTTGTCTTTGAGCGTCATTAAAATACGCAGGAACGGTAATAACAGCTTCTGTTACTGTTTCTCCAAGAAAGCTTTCGGCTGATTCTTTCATTTTTCTGAGAACAAACGCGCTAATCTGGCTTGGACTGTATTTTTCACCGCGCGAACTGACCCAAGCGTCTCCGCTGTCTGAGGCCACGATCTCATATGGGGCATTGTACGATTTCAAATACGCGTCATCTTTTCTTCTGCCAATCAATCTTTTGATTGCATAGAATGTATTTTTATAGTTTGTGACTGCCTGGCGTTTTGCTGCTTGCCCGACTAATCTTTCGTTTTTATCTGTAAATGCTACGACTGACGGCGTTGTTCGTGCACCCTCGGCATTTTCGATAACTCGAGGATTTCCCCCATCCATTACCGCTACACAAGAGTTCGTAGTTCCAAGATCAATACCAATAATTTTACTCATAATAATCCCCTTTCATAGGCAAATTATCCTTACGAAATTAATCAATTTTTAATCAACTTCCGTAAGGTTCCAACATACCGAAGCCCTACCATAGGCACTTCGACCTACGATTTCCCGCAGGTTCACTACTATATATAGCGCAAAAAAATAAAATGTCAACCATTTTTCTTTATTTTTTGTGTTGTTGATGAAAAATATTGCGTTATTGGTAGTTTTTTAACTATTGTGTGGCAAAAAAGTCACTTTGATACTTACTACGTTCATTCTGCTTTGGCTTTATATCATACCATAACTATACGCTTACTATAATTATACGCTTACTATTCGTAACCGTACACTTATATCACACACGCTATTATATTACACACGCTCGCACAGGAGCAAACGACTTTCTGTGATGCTGTGTTATCCCAAACTCACGAATTGCGTCTAAATGCGCTTTCGTGCCGTATCCTACGTTTGTTTGCCAGCCATATTGCGGAAAATCCTTCGATAGATTTACCATAATTGTGTCTCTGTATTCTTTTGCGATTATCGAAGCCAAAGATATTGATAAAACCTTCGCATCTCCTTTTATAACCGCTCTTATATCGGAAGACTTTCCTGAAATATCAGGAATTGCATTTCCATCTACAAGAATTGTCGGGCGATTTATCGAAAATCCATTATTTTGTAATGCACTATATGCTCTTTTCATAGCTAGCATTGTCGCTTTTAAGATATTTATACCGTCTATTTCTTCAACAGATGCATATCCTATCCCATATTTCACATCGGATATGGGTTGTTGTCCGATCCATTCCAGCAATTTCTGACGTTGTTTGTGGCTCAGTTTTTTCGAATCTCTGACAGGCAAATCTTTACTACGAGATTCGAGTTCTTTTGCTAAATCTTTAGAAATCCAAGCAGCAGCGGCAACTACAGGACCGGCAAGAGGTCCTCTGCCTACTTCATCTATTCCGACAGCAGAATTTACGTTTATTCCGTTTTCACTGAACCATTGAAGTGTCATATTCGCTTTTTCCGTCTTATATCACAATACTATTTGCCGTGCGAAATAATAGCAAGATCTATGCTATTTTTCGACCTTTCTCCTTTATATTATTTATATCTGAAATATATTTCCGTCAATTCAATGTTATTCAAAAAGAACAAAAAAATGTTATTTATGATAAAAAAATATTTGTTATAATATTCAACAAATAACATACTTGAAAATAACATACTTGATATTATACAAAAATATGATTACTCTTAATTAAGAATTGGTTAGTCCATTTTGTTGGAGGGTAAGATGACCATGATTAACAAGATTTCAAGATATTTAGCTCTTATTGTTTGCATAATGACAGTATGTCTTTGCGAATGTAGTAATACCAAAATAGATCCTTTTCTCAGAGAAACCATAGATGAAACTGCAGGTCATATTATGCATTTGCAAACTGTTGCTGAAGATGTATGTCCACATATTGAAACAGCGCAACATGCTCTCGATTTATTTGGCCAATTGCTCGATCAAATTATAAAAAAACGTCCAAATTTCCTGGAAGAGTGCGGAATTACGCCTGAAGGTATAACAGAAGAGAGTCAAAATTTGGCAACAGCAATGAGTTTGAATATTGATTGTTCAGAATGCCAACAAACTGATGTAGATTCCGTAGTGATGTCGAATATTTTATATAGCATAAATAAACTTAATACGAGTCTAAAAGAGGTCGAGCATCCTGAATGGATTGGTGAGTGTGCTGATACAAATATAGAAGGATTAGAAGCATATTCAAAAATGGAAAATGAACCAGAAAAAGAAGCAAAAGAGAAACTTGCTGCTTCTTTAGTTGAGGAATTGTATTTAGGTGCTATACAGCAAGCTAGCAATCTTGCTCAAGCATATATAGTCGCATCAGAACAAGGAATTCCAGTTATAGTATCAGGGCAAACCGGAAATGCTGTACCAACTTCGGCTGTTTTAGGGTTTGCGCAAGACCATTTGAAGTCGATAATTAATAAAAAGTTTAAAACGGAATTAGAGAATAAACCTGTCCGCGATTTCTGGGCATATTTTGAATAAGAAATAATTGCATAAATGTAAATGAAAGAAAAGAATATTTTAGACTTCATTCGTTATCTTTTTATTAGTCTTTTGCTGCTAGAACTTTATATAAAGAAAGGAGCATATCTCAATGGATAAT
>CAJOEB010000110.1 GCA_905233775.1 uncultured Alphaproteobacteria bacterium
CAATGGAAGACAGGATAAACTACGCACTGAAAAATTTCCTTAACGATAACTTCCGTTATGCTTCAAACTCGCTCACATACACACTTTTTGAGACTGATAAACTTGGCAAGTCACGCTTGATTGTTCAAGTCGGAACGGCAGAAAATATCTGCGTCACAAACTATGACGATTTTCCAAAATGGGGAATAGTAAATACCAGCAAGAAAATTCACATGAGCAAATGTGTAGACCACTTCATATTCAAGCGGACTCAGCTGGGAATTTGGGAACTGCACATCTTTGAAATGAAAACATCCGTCGGATTCAGGACTTGGAGTGACATTAAATACAAATTACGTTCCAGCTACCTCAGCATCAGAGCTATCGCAGTATATCTGGGAATAAAACTGAGCGATGAAAACATCACAGTCTATACTACATATGAAAACGACGAAAAAATGGAAGTAGAAAACATGACCGACCCCAAAGTCATTTTGCCGCAAGTAGGTGGTAAAGCCATTGATGCAAAAAAAGATGAATGGGACGCGGGATTCATAAATGTTCCCATCATTGTCTCGGAAAGTAATCCCTACGATTTTTACATCACCATAAGACTACGCCACAACAAGATTCTCATGCATCGCGCCGAAGATGACTTTTTGGAAAATACTCTATCTTTATAGATATTGTCTTCGATAAATAAATGAGCTACTATAACGTAATCAGTATGACTATCCTAAAAGAATCGTAGCTATTGGATATACCACTAATTTTTATCTCGGTCTGCAACACGCTATCATATTATGCTGTGTTTCATTATTTTACAACGCTCGAAAAATCTGCTATTATACGCAGTGCTAATTATATTTCTGAGAATAGTAAAATAAGCCATACGAAATCGATATAAAACATCAATTAGGAGGAAATAGCTTCATGGGCAACCTCAAAGGTTCTGAATGGAATCGCTGGGATTTACACTTACATACACGCTCTTCCTATGATTACCGATATAAAGCCGACAATGCAGATGATTTACTGTGCGATACATTGAGAAAAAATGATATAAAAGCAGTAGCAATAACAGATCACTTTAAGATTGACGCAAACAGAATTAAAAATTTACGATCTAAAGCCCCAGACATTGTCTTTTTTCCAGGCGTCGAACTCAGAACAGACAAAGGAGCTACAAATCTTCACGTCATTCTCATATTTTCAGAAAAAATAGACGTAGCAACACTATCGTCCGATTTTGATGCAATAATGCTGAGAAGTAAAGCCAAAGCTAATGATAATCCTCAGACTATATATTGGATATTTGAAGACATCGTTCATTTTGCCAAAGAAAAAGACGCACTCATAAGCATTCATGCTGGACACAAAACTAATGGTATAGACCAAGTTATAACCAATGCACTTCCTGTAAATCAAGCAATAAAAAGAGATATAGCAGAAGTTATAGATTTCTTTGAAATCGGACAATTAAGAGACATTGATGACTACGAAAATAAAGTTTTCAAAAGTATTGCTCGAAAACCTCTTATCATGTGCTCTGATTGTCACAATCCGAATGAGTACAAACCTAAGGAATCCCTTTGGATAAAAGGAGAGTTAACATTCGATGGACTAAAACAATGCTTATATCAGCCTCAAGAGCGAATTTTTATTGGCACTATTCCTCAAATGCTAGATCGTCTTAACAAAAATAAACAATCTAATATGAGTCAGATTGAAATTCATAGAGTAGATTGTCCATCAAATAGTATGGCATATTGGTTCAACTGCACGCTTCCTCTTAATAGTGGGATGGTGGCAATAATTGGTAATAAAGGGAGCGGGAAAAGTGCCCTTTCAGATATAATCGCTCATCTTTGCGGAAGTCGCACAATGAACAATGCTTCCTTTTTAAATAACGAGCGATTTAGAAAACCACCGAAAAATTTTTCAAGAGACTACACAGGAACTTTGACTTGGGCTGACGGTACATCGACTTCCAGAGAACTTAATGATACAAATTATGGGACGATTACAGAAGACGCTCAATATCTCCCACAGCAGTATATAGAAACTGTTTGTAACGATATTGAAAATAATTTTCAAAATGAAATAAATACTGTTATTTTTTCTTATATTGCTCATACTGAACGTGGTGATACATCCACTCTAGAACAATTGATTAAGCAAAAATCTAGGCAAATTGATGCACAAGTACAAACTTTACTCTCCGAACTCCATAATCAAAATTCTTACATTATCCAATTAGAACATAAAAAAACAAAATCATACAGAAAACATATATACGACAACTTAAAAAAACTAGAAGAAACCTTGTTCCGACATGAGAAATCTAAACCAGTTGAGATAAAAAAACCTGAAAGTAAAGACCTTGATAAGAAGTATCAAAACCAACTCGTTGAACTCAATATTTCTATAGAAAAAGTACGAGAAAAAATTTTTGAAATAGAAAAAGAAAATATGCGAGTTAATAAAATACTCGACATAGCAAACATTTTACTCGAAAAAATGCACAGCTTGGAATCACAATTTAATGAAATAAAGAAACTTTGGATGAACTTTGTTACTCAACATAACATTCAAGTTGAACAACACCCGTTTGAATTAAATATACCTGAAAGTTACGTCCGCGATTTATTCTCCGAAACAGAGAAAAAAAAATTAGACTTACAACACACTATGAATGACCCCGATACTGGATTATTAGTAAGGTTGCAAATTTTGGAAAATGACAAAAGTAAGCTAATTTCTTCTGCCAATAACGACGAAAAAATTTATCAAAAATATTTAAAAGATTTACACGAGTGGGAACAAAAGAAAGAAGAAATACGCGGTGGAAAATCTATCGCTGGAACCCTTGAATATTATAAATATGAATTGGAATATCTGAACAATAATCTAGAAATTGACTACAAGCAAGCAATCGCGACTCGTCAAGAATTAGTAAAAAAAATTTACGCTATTAAATCAACTCTTGTCACAATATATCAAAGTATTTATGCTCCAGCTCAGAACGAAATCATCAAACTACTTGAAGGAATTGAAAGCAATATATCTTTTCAAGCGGAAATTTGTTTTAAAGACAAAGATATAATTCAAAATATATTAAAATTTATAAATCAAAAATTTAATGGAAAATTTGGTCGAGGAAGTAACTCAACTAGCGAGCTTGAAAATATTCTTCATAATACCGATCTCAATGACGTAGACAGCGTGCTAAAATTCGTTGATGATATTTCTGAGGCTGCTACAGAAGACTTAGAAAATGTCAGTAAAAAAATTCCAAATTGTCAAGAATTTTACGATTTTATACATAGTTTGAGCTATATCGATGTAACCTTCAAACTCAAAATGGGTGACCGAAACCTTAATGAGCTCTCAGCAGGCGAAAGAGGTATCGTTCTTCTAATATTTTATCTAGCACTTAATCAAGAAAGAAAACCGATAATTATTGACCAACCAGAAGATAATTTGGATAATCAATCAGTCTACAAAAAATTAGTTCCTTGCATTTGCAGAGCAAAACAGCAACGACAAGTTATCATTGTGACTCACAATCCTAATATTGCCGTAGCTTGCGATGCAGAACAGGTAATATATTGTGAAATGGACAAAAATACTTATCAGATAAAATACGAATCCGGAGCAATAGAAAATCCAGCAATCAGAGAACATGTTATCGACGTATTGGAAGGTACTATGCCAGCATTTGATTTAAGACGGAAAAAATATAAATGAAAGCATGTCGGACACGATCGGCATTTTTTAAAACACATAGATCTCCT
>CAJOEB010000111.1 GCA_905233775.1 uncultured Alphaproteobacteria bacterium
GGAGCTTGCGCAAGCAACTCAGCAATATCAAACTGCAGCTCAAGCTGCCGCTGTTGCAAACAATAATCTGCAGACGGCAATAAATTTGGAGGCAGCAGCTCAACAGATACTGCAAACGGAACAGAAGGCGTTGCAAACAGCACAACAAACTACAACTCCGACAACGGCAACAACACCGCAAATTCAAGTTGTCGCAGCTCCTGCAGCATGACGAGAAAATAGACAGACATTAGACTTACGATGTACATAGAAAAAGATACTCGCATCATAATACATCATGATGAAAGAGATAAGTATTAAACCTCTTGCGGACGTCATTTTTTGCCCTTTGTTGCTTCTGTTTTTTTAGCTTTTGAAAACCAAAAGTTTCAAAAAAGGAGTTTCCGATGACTTTTGTAAGCACTCTATTATCCTCTTCCTATCCTCATTTTGTTCATTAATACAATATGTAATAAATTTTTTGATAAAGAAAATTTTTTCGTGGGAATATTTTCGTTTCGTTACTTCTCAAAAGTTATAAAAAGAAAATAGATAGTTTAAAAATAAAAATAACTTTATAAACAAAGGAAAACTAAATATAAAAAAAAACTAATTTGTTGTGCAGTAGTATTGGCACTTGGTACACCATATATCAATCCAGTTTTTGCAGTAGAAGGACATTCTCTTACAATGGAAATAAAATATATGGATAGTAATAATAAAAAAACATTAGATGAGATAGTTAATCTTGGTGATGCTTTTCTTAATCAAGTGAAAGACTTTCTCGAAAAAGAGAGAAATCTTCGTAAATTAATCTCAATGGTAAAAGATGACATACGTCAATTACTTTTTTTGAATTTTTTATTTGTACCTAATGAGTGAGACAACTGCATGTATTGGGATGTTTAAAAAAGCCCTGCCGCTATTAGAGCAATATTGTGCAAAGCTATAATAGGTGAAGAACCATCTTCTTTGCATGGTGATGATTTATGGAGAAAATATTTGCAAAAAGTTCCTTATGTTTCTAAATATGAGCAGGCAGATGAGGGGTCGTTCATTAATTCTATCTGTAGAAACGACAATAAAAACGGTCATAAATACGACTTCGAAGCTCCAGTATAGGGAACCAGACAGCTCAGATTTTGCAGCAGGAGATCCAGAATATGAGATATATGTTAACTTAAATAGCTTATGAAATAACAAAAGCAAAATATAGTGACTTAAAAAAGTGACAAATATAGTCAAAAAAATAGATAGGATAAATATCTATTATCAGAAAAAGTAAGACTCGTGTTGTTAGCTTGTAGAGATTAAGATTTTTAAAACAAGATTTTGATTGTATAATATACAAAATATATGGATATATATAATGAATTAACTGAATTTTGCAAATATATACTTTCTTTTGAAGATCAAAAAAATATCAAAATAATCTATTAATAGTATACAAATACAAAAGTCAAGCTATTGCATTTCTAATATTTAGTATTGTATCCAATATATTATTAATTATATGATGTTTTTAATTTTATATTGTCAAATACAATTTCGTCTTTTTATATAAAAGAATAACAGAAAAAGATATAGGTTAAAAATAGTAAGATACAAACACATTTCAGAATTATGATATATTTTTCTTTTTTCGAGCTCTACACATTTTTTTTCATACACTATAAATCAGCTCTATATCATTGATAATTATAAAATAGTACTTACTGCTATAATAATTACTACGATTTATATTATCTTCTGCAACATTCAGATGAGCAAGGCACCGAATCATCAGTAGAAAATGATTTTCCGCATGCACATTTTGTCTTTGCATTTGGATTTTCAAAAACAATATTGCCGCCCATCGGAGTTGTAACGTAATCCATAGTCATATTTGCGACAAAAATGGCCGATTTTGATGATATATAAATGCGAGCTCCATCTTCTTCAACAACTAAATCTGCCGGATTGGGCTTGTCATACACGAATTCCATCTCGTATGTCATACCACTGCAACCTCCGGATTTAATGTCCAAACGAATTCCTTGGCATTTTTCATGTTCAATGGATGTTTTTATAAAAGCCAGAGCAGCAGGAGTTATATTTATAAATTTTTCCATATTATTTTCCTCTTTCTATTAGTTTTCAATAAATTTAGCTTTCAAAAAATTATTCATTTTTACTGGTATTTTTTTTCTGTTTTGATTGATAATTCTCAATTGCCTTACTAACTGCCTCTTCCGCTAATACAGAGCAATGAAGTTTCACCGGTGGTAGCGATAAATATTCGGCAACTTCCTCATTTTTGATCCCTTTTGCTTCTTCTAAATTTTTCCCGCGTACCCAATCGGTAATCAGAGCACTAGAAGCAATTGCAGCACCACATCCGAACGCCTTAAATTTTGCATCAGAAATACACCCGTTTTCGTCTACTTTTATTTGCAATTTGATAACATCACCGCAACTCGGTGCTCCTACTACCGATGTGCCGACACTAGCATCGTTCTCATCAAAAGTCCCGACATTTTTCGGATTGCTGTAAAGATCCATGACCTCTTTTGAGTATTTCATTATTCATTTTCTCCTTTTGATTTATTTTGTAACTTATCTTATTAATTGCCCCATTATTAATCGCTCCATATAGGACTCATGCTCCGCAATTTTCTTACCGTTTCAATAATCTTTGACGCTGCATATTCGACTTCTTCTTTCGTTGTAAAACGACCAAAACCTATTCGCAACGAAGAATGCGCCAAATCCTCTCGAATAGATAAGGCTTTCAAAACATAAGATGGTTCAAGCGTCTGCGAAGAACATGCAGACCCTGATGAAACGCATATATCTCGCATACCAAGCATAATTCCCTCGCCTTCTACACCATCAAAGCTTAAATTTATACATCCGGGAATACTTTTATTCCGATCGCCGTTTAAATATACTTTTGGTAGCTCATCGAAAATTTTTTTCAAAAAATAATCTTTGAATTCAGTTAAACGAATATATTCAGCGTTCATTTCATCTTTCGCGATTTCACAGGCTTCTCCAAGTCCTACACACAGAGGTGTCGGAAGTGTACCGGAACGCATTCCTCTTTCTTGTTTCCCACCGAAGAAAAGCGGAGATAGACGCAAATGCGACTTCTTCTTGATATACAACGCACCAATACCTTTTGGACCATATATTTTATGACCGGAAATACTCATAAGATCGACATTTTCAATATTAACGGGAATTTTTCCGATAGCTTGCGCTGCATCTGTATGAAATATAATGTTACGTTCGTGACATAACTTACCGATCTCATCTATTGGCTGACACGTTCCGATTTCATTATTTACAGACATAATCGAAACCAGTGTTGTATCATTTGTAAGTGATGTTTTGAGGTAATCAAAATCAATTATCCCATTACTAAGTACAGGAACGAACACCACATCAAAACCTTCTCTCTTTAGCGCTCGACATGTTTCCAAAACGCAAGGATGCTCAATGACACTTGTAATAATTCGTTGTCCACGTTCCTTATAAAAGCGAGCAATGCCTTGTATAGCCAGATTATTGGCTTCCGTCGCTCCTGATGTAAAAATGATTTCCTTTGGATCTTCTGCTCCTATAATATCAGCAATTTGTGCGCGCGCATGTTCAATTGCGGCAGAAGCTTCTTCTCCCATTGCATGAGTAGAAGAATGCGGATTGCCATATATTTCACAAAAATAAGGCAACATTTTATCCAAAACCCTGCGATCGCAAGGAGATGTTGCTTGATAATCCAGATAAATCATATTT
>CAJOEB010000112.1 GCA_905233775.1 uncultured Alphaproteobacteria bacterium
GTAAAAGCTTGAAATAAACCACGATCATGTTTTTGTTCAAACCGACTTTTTATCGCTTTCTTTAATTTTTCTTCTGCCTCTTCTAATTGATTCATACGTAGTAGCGTGTTTGCATGCTCTATCTCCAAAGAAGCTCTGCGCTTTTTCGGATCACCGTCTCCTTTTTCTACTCTTTTTGCGTAAAAGAAATCAGCTTCTTTACAGTTTTCAAGAGCTTCTTCATATTTTTCTATGTAATTATAAATCCTGACCATTATCCGTCTCAGAGCGGCGACACAATTTTTTGCTGCTCCTTCGGGCGCATTATATTCTTCATTTGTTTTGTAAAAAAATCGTGATGCATGTAATGCGCTCAAAGTTTCCAGTGTAAAATTCAATACTTCTTCTATCTCTTTTCTCGAAACAAGCAATGATAATCCGACTTCACAGTACCGGTAATTTAATATTATTCGTGTTTTTAATGTCTTAGCTAGCTTCATTGATTCGCGTAAAAAATGTTTGCATAATTCAGCTTCATTTCTTTCGCAATAAATTAATGAAAGATATATGTATGTAATTGCCAGCAAATGATCATTCTTTAGTTCACTGCAAATATCTATACATTTTTTTAGTCGCTTTTCATCTTTTTGTGATGGTGAAGTTATACCGCAATAAATATATTGCAAATATAGAGCGACCAAATCCTGACCTTCAATAAAACCATGATTTCTTTGTATAATTTCATCGGCAAGTTCCTGCATTTTTTGATCATTAGATTCAGGAACATAGGCATATAGCAATGCAAGCATAATCCGCACGACATATTTTTCTTTTTCCGGTATCGAACTTGCGCTTATTATCTCTTTTAATCTCTCCAAATGCGGAATTATTTCATTTATTTCTTTGTAACTCAGTTGTTTTTCTTGTTTTTCATATGAATACCACATCAAACACTCATATGGAGTCATTGCGTTGACTATTTTCTCTATAATTTTGCTTTTCTCTTGCGCAGTAAATAGACCGTAAAGATATTTTTGTCCGATCTCTTGCGTAGATCTGTGCACAAAAAGTCTGTCTCCCTTTGTATAGGCTAATGAATACTGTTTCAGATTTAATATAAAAGAATCTACTGTTGCTTCATCGCAATATCGGAGCAAATACCACTTAGAAATATTTTGCGAATCCAACATCGAAAGCATTAAAAGTAATTCTTTATTAGTCGGATTTTCTTTTATTATTTTCTCGAAAGAAGTAGTAACAATTGAATATCTTGTTTGACTATATCCTGTCATATTTTTCAGAAGAGACTTTTTGAATGAGTCGAATTTCGCATTGTGCAGAGTTTTTAAATAATCTTCCGAGCTTATTTTGCATGCTTTTATATAGTGTGCAGCTATTGATACATCCAGCGGCATTGATGGAATAGTTTTAAGTAAAGTATCACTGTTCGGAATATCTCTTCTAACGATATTATTAAACAATTGAGATTTTTCCGCATCAGTTAACAATCCTACTTTTATTATCTTTTGGGAATTAAGAAAACTGACATCTTCTACATTAAAATTGCGAGTAGTAATAATAACTTTCCCGGATCCCCAAATGTTCGGATCATGTGGAAAACAATCAGCTATTATTGAAAAATCATCAACATTATCAAACAATATGCACCAATTTCCTGATCTCTGTTTTAATTGAGATGATATAAAGTGTAAAAATTGTGTTCTTTTCACATCGTCATTTTCTATATTTTTCATAAAGTTTATTTCTTCTCTCTGATTTGGAGTTTCAGCAAGAAGACTTGCGAATTTATACAAAGATAATTGCAATGCATTTTGCGATTCTGCATTTATTTCAAATACTATTCCGTCTCGGCGTGATTGGAAATAATGTCGGGCAATTGTGGTTTTTCCTGTTCCGCCATATCCAACCAAAATCGCAACACCAATTTTATCATCACCAAATGCTTGATCTATTTTTTTCTCTACATCTGTTCGCGGTAGAAAAATATTTTTAAAAATCACAGGTACATTTGATTTTATATTGGTTTTTGTCGGAGCATATATAGCTGTAATAATCAAAGAAATAACTAAAATAAGAAAAATAATGATTGGCAGAACATATTTTCGATATTTATGTAATAATACATTTTTTTGTTTGCCTTCTTGCGTTTCTATAGGTTTGTTGGATCTTATTATTTGATCATATCTATCTCGAAAAGTTCCATAAAGCTCCGAATTTTCAACAAACTTTATTAAGTCATTTTTCGATGTTCCGTTAATTTTTTGAATGATATTTCTCGTATGCACATTTACTGTATTCGGAGAAATTTCTAATAACATTGCTATTGATTTTGCAGTATGGCCGCTTATCAGGCATGAAATTATATCAGCCTCTCTTTCTGTGAAAACTATATCGCCTGCCTGCAAATTCTTCATAATATCATAATAAAAGATTAATCCATTATATATTAATTCTACAATAACCAATTATTTTGGGATAACTAATTTTTAATTATATCAGTAATTATTTTTTTATTATTAAAAATACACATAAATTATATTAGATTTATCATATTAGATAGGATTGGAATACAAACTAAAGATATTGTATATAGGAAAAAAACATGAAAGAGAATAGAGTTGATGCAATTATTCGAAATGATGATGTAGATACTTTGCAACAAGTAAACGATGGTATAGCCGGACGTCGGTTTAGAGATTATGCTATATCAATGTTGCAATTTGTTAATAGTTATATTTTGGACAGTTATGTTTCTGAAACACATTTAGAGAATGGGAAAATAATTAACGTATTTAATACAAATAGCAAATTCAGTAAAGTTTACAGAGAAGCGTATACAATATTGAAAGCATTAACCGATCAAAATTTAATTTCGGAAGATATGCATAAATATGATTCTCCCGATAATTTGGATGTTGATGCGAAATTAATTCCTATTTTTACAAAAAATGGTATACGAGTTGAAGTAGCTGCACCCAAATCCCCCCCCCGTTTGCTCAATAATGAGATAGAGTAGGATAGATAGCAATTTTGTATTAACCGAAGAACAAAAATTCATAATTATTCATTCTTACCAGGAAACAATCCCGGTTTTGGAGTAATAACCAACTTATAAGAGAAATTACCATCGTTACCAAGTTTTGGTTCTAATATAAAAAGACCTAATTTTGATTTTTTAAATCTCCATGCACGATAAGAACATATTATAAGTATTCGTTCATCTCCATCTTTATTACAAACCAAATCGGGATGTAATGCGATAATTCCGCTTTTTGTTCTTTTATTTACAGCTCCGCATTTTTTGTTCATCGCGTTCAGGAGAGCAGTTCCTCCACCGATAGAAGTAGTGGCATAGCATTCTTGACATTGATAATTATCGCTATCTATTCTTTTTACGTACCAAACATCCATACCATAATATATTCCAAGCGGACACGGAGGAAACATGGAATTTGTATGGAAGAAATTGAGACAACTGGCATATGATATTCGAGCAAGATCATTTTGCGTAAGTTGTTTATCTGTGCGCGTATTGCTGACTTGCTGAACCATACTTGCGGCAAGATATGCAGATGATTTGACTTTGTTTTTTAGTTCGTAGTATCGGTAATAATCGCAAACAAAGAAAAGAAGACTAATCAAAATAGGTATTGAAAACGCAAACTCGATAAGAATACCGCCATGGTAGGTAGAACGAAATTTGTTAGACTCTGAAGTTTTTTGC
>CAJOEB010000113.1 GCA_905233775.1 uncultured Alphaproteobacteria bacterium
GATAATATTACAGCTCTATGAACAAAATTCTCTAATTCTCGTATATTGCCCTTCCATTCATATGTTTGAAGCTGTTTTAACAGCTTTTGTGTCATCTCTTTTTTTCCATCGGAATACTTTTTGCAGAAAAAAACCGCTAATGGAATTATATCCTCTTTACGGTATCGTAAAGCCAGAATTTGAAGAGGAACTATATTTAATCTATAAAATAAATCTTCACGAAACGTTCCGTCTGAAACCGCTTGTGCCAAGTTTTTGTTACTGGTTGCAATAATTCTTACATCAACTTTTATTTTTTCATTACTTCCGAGTCGAGAAAACTCTCTTTCCTGTATAATTCGCAGCAATTTTGCTTGCATAGTTAAAGGCATTTCGCTTATTTCATCCAGCAATAGAGTGCCTTTATTTGCTTCTTCAAATTTTCCTATTCGCCTTTGATATGCATTTGTAAATGCGCCTTTCTCATGACCAAATAATTCAGATTCTAGAAGCGCTTCAGGTATAGCCGCGCAATTGATTGCCACAAATTTTTTATCTGCTCTTGTGCTCTTTTTATGGATATATTTTGCAAGAACTTCTTTTCCGGTTCCTGTTTCACCGGATATCAATACAGTGGCATCTGTTTGCGCTACTTTATCAGCAATACTGAACAAATTGATGCTGGCTTTGTCTGCTATAATCGGGAATTCATCTAACATAACAATATTGTTTATGATTTTTTCTATATCTTTTAGAGATGAAATGTTAATAATGTGTTCATTTTCGAAACGTTTTATATAATTTGGAATAGTTGTAACAGATATTATCGCGTTTTTTATATTTTCAGGTAATTCGGATACGACTTCACATTCTGCAATGATAATATCATCTGAAGAAATAACAGCTTTGCTTGATGTTTTAAAAAACATAGATTGGCAACCGCATTTCTTTGCAGCTTCTACGATCCCAAAAAGATGATTATTCAGTTTTTCACCGATAACAACTATACGCACTTTTTATAAACATCCACACATTACTTATAAATGCTATAACACATCCGATAAATAATGAGTTAACGTCATAAAATTATATTTTTATTTTGATGGGCGATGTTGTTTTGATGCAATCAGATCCTCAATATAAGCTACTTTTTCTTCCAGTTCATCACCTTCGAAATCTTGAGCATATACCTCGCGCGCTTTTGCTACATTTCCAGCCATTCCGTACGCAAGTGCCAAATTACTGCGATACGTTACATTTGCTTCGGGCAACGAACAGGCATTTTCCAGATAAAAAATCGCTTCTCTATATTTTTCGCACAATAACAAAGAAAGTCCCATGTTGTTATAAGCATCGATGTAATTCGGATCCATGGAAATTACTTTTTTATACATAGCTTGAGCCTTTTTGTGTTCTTCTCTTTCATCGTAAATGGCTCCGAGAGCATTTGTTGCATCAACAGATCCGCTTTTTAGAAATAATTCTTCAGCTTTTTTTGTATCTCCCGACAGAAGGGCGATTTTTGCTCTCAGATACGCTGAACGAGAAATTGGACATCCTATATTTTCAGCTTTTTTGATATATTCTAGGGCTGCATCAAGCAAATTTGTATCGATATATATTTCAGCCAATCCTAAGTATGCGTCTGAACTATCTGAATCCAATTGAATTGCTCGGTTATAAAAACTGATTGCCGCTTCCGGATTTCCTGTTTTTCTTGCTTTTTGCGCTATACGTATCATTGCCGGAGCAGAATAGCGCTCTTCCGAAGATGGACCGGAGCAACCAAATAATACGATAAGAGAAACAGCAGAAACTACTTTAGAAACTACTTTAAACAACGATTTATTACTCAAAATTTTCTCCTACAAAAACAACTACTAAAAAATTACTTACTGCGACCAAGCTGCCTAAATGGCTTTTCTATAAATCGGTATGTTAATTCAGTTAAAATACACAAAGCCACTACGAATATTATAAGCTGATAAACATAAAATTCATACTCAGAAAGCGATTCTTTTGGAAAATATATTGAATTTGTAAAAAATACTGTGTAATTTGCGAGCACCGTTTGTACTGCATAGAACGAATATGAACGAGTTCCGAGAAATTTAAAAAATCGTCCGATAACAGGATAATTGAAGCTGTCTTTTACAAAAGCACAGAAGACTACGAGCAATACAGCAGCAATATGCAAAGGTATACGACAGAAATATGTGCGTTCTATTGAACTTGGATAGTACCAAAGTGTTATAGCTAAAGCGAATGTTATAATTTTTGCGATATTTTTGTTAACATTTTTACCGATATCGTCAGTATATAGAAACGCAAAAAAGGATCCTAGCAACAAGCAAGGCAGATGTCCGTATGTAGCATAATATTTTGCACCAACAAAAGAAGCAGTAACCGGTTGAATGACGAATAAAAATAAACATCCAAATAAGAAAGATGTAATTGCTCTGGCATTGTTGTCCTTGCACAATAGCAATATGATCGGCCATAACATATAAAATTGCGATTCCATAGCTAAAGTCCAAAGTGGTCCCATTCCTCCGTTATGAAGCTTGTCAGAAGACTGATATAATTCTTCGGAATAATGGAATACTCCGGAAAGCAGTTCAGGAACCGATCGCACCCATGATCGCAGCCAATCAAAATTTGTTTCGCTTAATAAAAGAAAACCGCCTGTAAGCATTGTTGCAAACAGCATAACAGGCACTATTCTGAAAAATCGTCTTTTATAGAACCCACAAAGTAAAGATTTTGCAGCGTTTAGGCGATCCAAAAAAACGTTTCCCGGTAATGCAGCTATCTTATCGCGCAAAGAAAGTGTCACAACAAAGCCGGAAATTGCAAAGAATATGTATACACCACCTTCACCAAGAAGCAATCGAAAAGGTACGATATTATAAATGTATCTGAGCGGGCATATCCATGATATATGATGTATGAGGATGATAATGCAAGCGAACCCTCTCAATCTCTCTATATCGTCTAAGTAGTTTATTTGGTTGTTATTATTCATTTTTCCCTCACAAGTTCTCTTATAAAATTTTCTTTATAAATAAATCATAAATCTTTGATCACAAGAATTTTTTCCGTTTTTATCTTCCTATCATAGACATAATTTTTGAAAATCCACCCATTTTCTTGAATTTTTTCATCATATTCATAGTACCCTCATATTGTTTAATTAATTTGTTCACTTCCTGTACAGTAGTTCCTGAACCAGCGGCTATTCTTCTACGTCTGGATCCGTTCAGAATTTTATAATTGCGTTTTTCTTGTTTTGTCATGGAACGAATAATCGCAATATTCCTACTTACTGTTTTATCAGAAATACCTTGAGAATTCATTAATGTTTCCAATTGTCCGCTTTGAGGCAGCATTTTTATAATAGTTTTCAAACCACCCATTCTGGACATCTTCTCCATTTGATTAGCGAGATCATCGAAAGTAAAAACTCCTTCTTGCAGTTTTCGAGCGGATTCTTCGGCTTCTGCTCTTGAAAAATTCTCCTGAGCCTTTTCTACAAGCGAAACAATATCACCCATTCCAAGCATACGTCCTGCAATGCGTTCCGGATCAAAGAATTCTATATCATCAAGTCGTTCACCCACACACAAAAATTTGATCGGCTGTCCTGTTAATGCTCGCATTGAAAGAGCAACACCGCCACGAGCATCGCCATCAACTCGAGTAAGAATAATCCCGGATATATTTACGGCATCAGAGAATTTTCGTATCGGCGACTAAAAGTATTTCATTCGGTTCAATTATTTTCCGGATATCGATTAATTCGTTCATTTTTACGTCATCTATATGCAGGCGACCCGCAGTATCCACAATAAGAATATCTGAATTTTCATCTGCTATTTTTTTTAATGCATCTTTTGATATTTTCTTGTAGTCGCTTAGCGTATTATCATTCAAATCATTTGGAGAAAACGATGCACCGTCTATTTTCTGCGCCAGAATTTGCAGTTGTTCAATTGCCGCAGGTCGCTGAGTATCTGTAGATGTCAGAACAACCTTCTTTCCCTTTTTTATGAAGAATTTCGCTAGTTTTGCCGCTGTAGTGGTTTTCCCCGCACCCTGCAAACCAACGAGCATAATTTTATACGGTTTCTTATGAATATTTATTTCACTCGCAGAACCAAGCAATTCTACCAGATGATCATGAACTATCTTTGTTACCCGGAGAAATAGACTTTATAACATTCTGACCGATAGCTTTTTGCTTAACATCAGCGATAAACTTTTTTGCAACATCCAGAGCAACATCAGCTTCCAGTAGCGCAATTCTTATTTCTCTGAGAGCTGTATCAACATCTTCTTCTTTCAAAACTCCGCTTTTGCGCAATTTCTCAAATATATTGGAAATTCTGTTGGAAAAAGATTCGAACATGCATAACTCCTATATATTTATTTTTATATTTTCTGTACATATATCTATTATCTATATATATAATGCAAATTCTATCACAACACAGCTTTTTTTGATATTATTTCCATATGGTTATCTCATAACTGGGGATGAATTTTACTTGTAAACTGCATTTGAAAATAAACAACGGTCGAATGGAAATAAACAATGGTTGAAGAATTTAGCGTATCTCAGCTATCAGCGTTAATAAAACGATCTATAGAGCAGAATTTCAGCGATATTTGCTTAAAAGCCGAAGTTAGTGCGCTAAAGGTGCATTCATCAGGACATTTGTATTTTTCTTTAAAAGATGCGGACTCGATTATTAGCGCAGTTTGCTGGAAATGGACAGCAATAAAACAAAAAATCAAGCTTGAAGATGGCATGGAGATAAAATGTATCGGCTCTGTATCAACATATCCATTGCAATCAAAGTATCAGTTTATAGTTAAGGAATTTGAACTTGCCGGAGTAGGCGAACTTCTTAAGATTTTAGAGGAACGTAAGAAAAAACTAGCTGCTCAAGGTTTTTTTGATATATCCAAAAAAAAGAAAATCCCGGTTTTACCTCGTTTAATCGGCGTAATAACATCTCCGACAGGTGCTGTTATTCAAGATATACGACATCGTATAAGCCAGCGTTTTCCGCGACCGATATTGCTATGGCCTGTGCTGGTTCAGGGTTTGGATGCATGTCGTCAAATCGTTGAGGCAATCGACGGAATGAACAACCTACCGCAAGATCAGCGACCGGATGTTATAATTGTTGCAAGGGGAGGCGGAAGTTTCGAAGATCTTATGCCTTTTAATGAAGAGGATATAGTTATGGCAGTGGCCAGAAGCGAAATTCCGATTATTTCTGCTGTTGGTCATGAAACTGATACAACATTGATAGATTACGCGGCTGATTTACGTGCACCAACTCCAACGGCAGCTGCTGAATTCGCTGTTCCTGAAAAAATCAAACTTCAGATTGAAGTCGATAAGACATTTTCAAATTTGAAAATGAATATATTGAACAACATAGAGAGAAAAAAGCTGTTTCTTGGTTCAGCGAAAATTCTTGATATTCGCGGAATTATTATGGAGAAAACTCAAACAGCGGATTATGCTTTTGAAAGGTTGCAAACACAGCTATCTCAATTAGTTTCCGCAAAGAAGTTATCTCTTGCCGGGCTTTCTGTTCCAAAACCGATTATTAACGATAATGTAAAAAATATCTTTAACCGTCTTAGTTTGATGTTTTTTTCAAAAATCGAGTTTGCGAAGAATAATTTTGCGGCAATTTCCAGTCGATTAGAAAGCAACTCTTACGTGAAAATCCTCAGAAAAGGCTTTGCTTTTGTAAAAGCTAATGATGATACACCTATAACTTCTGCAGAAGAAGCAATAAAGCATTCTACATTTGATCTTGT
>CAJOEB010000114.1 GCA_905233775.1 uncultured Alphaproteobacteria bacterium
CTACGGTACAACACAAAAAAGTAGAGGTAATTCTCCTGCTACTATGCTCATATCTGTTGGCAATGTATTAACAATAACAGCGAAACAAGTGATTTCAAATGCCAAGTGCTCGGAACTGCTGTGTGATAAAGATGGCGAAGAAAGAGTAATGATATTGTGTTGTTATAGGAGAACATCAGCATTTAGTAAACAAAAGCTTGGTTTTTTCATATTAGAACCACAATTAGCGAAAGGTATAGTATCTGTCAGCGCATTTTTTTACCATCAATTAGCAATCGCACCAAAACCGGGATTGTTTCCTGCTAAACAATGACTTATGGTTTTTATCAGCATATTGAAAATGCAGGATTTGTTATCATTTTCTTAACTATTTTCCGATATATAGTGCAATAATAATACAACAATAAGGAATTATTACCGATGAATAATAATACACGACACAAACCGTTTTATAACAGCAGTAACACCACCCACGGGGGGGGGTAATCGTCACTCTTTCAGGCATTTATGCGCGATTTCGTAAAAAGCTATATCACATTTCTTTATATTCTCTTCTGAATCGTCCAAAATTGGGCGGTATTCTCATAGAATTCGCATTTTCAATTCCGATTTTAATTGTTCTTCTATTATTTGTCTGCGATCATTATCGCTATTATGAACTAAAAAATAAAATTAAATCTTCTGCATATCTTATTGCAAGTATGGTACAACAAATCGGAAATATAAGAACAAACAAGCAGCTCACAGCTAGCGATATGCAAAATGTAACTTATGCGAGTTGCCTTAATTTGTTTCATTCACAATCAATGTTTCCTCCATTTCCTTTGGGAATATTTTATTCAGCATGTTTTAATTGGGTAAAGCGAATTGATAGTAATAGTTATTCATGGCAACAAGGTTGGGCAACAACGATTGTCGGAAACTCTCCAGCGACAATACATGCATTTTTTGGTGGCGTTTACACAAAAAATCTAGCGCAAATAAAGTCTATTCACGCTGATTTAGTTTGCGAACACGATGGAGATGAACGATTGCTTATAATATGTGCTTACAGAAGATCACCGAATTTCAATAAATCATTATTGGGATTTTTCCTTCTGGAACCGCGTTTGGGAACAAATGCTTTTTATGGAGCCAATTCACAAGCCTTTTTTGAATATATGATAGTCATTACACCAAAACCAGGACTTTTTCCCGGTGAAGTGTAATAAATTCACAATTTATTAAGGTAATTATCATACATTACTTACATCCAGACAATAAAAACAAATAAGAGATACATACAAACATGTTAAAGAAAATTAGAGAAATTGTACTATTAGTTAATTTGATTTTTATAGTCGCATATGTGCCAAGTAGCCTATATGCATCACTTAATAAAAATAACGCAAAACATTTATTTGGTAATCAAACAACTGGTTATTCTATAGAAGATGCTGGTTTTCGATGGAAAAATAGTCTTAATTTTAAAGTAACTGCCAAACCTGAAGCATTTCCTTGGTATTTTAAAAAAGTCATAAATAATGATGCCAGCTTTTCAACAAACAATGATTGGACAGCAGGAACTACACCAACAACCATACATGATCATTTAAATAAGTTAGCACATCTAATTCAGAACGAATCAACAAACGTATGTACAGCAGCTGTGACCATATTTATAATACATGATGGTCAATTAAAAGCTTTCTCTAACCCCATAATAGAAAATTAATACATTTGTATTTATAGCTAATGGCAGCGGTCAACCTTTAAATCATGTAAATATATATCGTTACAATCCAACAGGTGCTATTGGCCAACGTCAAACAATACAACATTTACAATCTAACATTCCAAATGGACCTGCATATAACTGTACTGAAGGAAAAATGACACATTTTTTATTGGATACAAACAAATTACATCTAAAAAATAATCTTGATTCGCTTATAACCAAAGCTGTTTCAGATATTTTTCATCACCAAACTCCAGCAAACAAAAATATAATAATAAATGAGATAAAACTTGTTATATTACATATTCACACAACTATGGATCCATGTGAAAAATGTGCAAGGATTCTAGTAGGACTTTCTCATGCAATGAATAGTGGACTAGGAGCAGATCATAGCATTAACAAAATTCTATCAGAATTAAGAACAGAAGAGGCTACAATTGGAACTAATATATTTTCCAAATTTTTGGTAGAAGTTTCTTCTAGAAAACATTATTCTGACACACAATGTAACCATGTTGAATGTGCTGGCCGTTTAGCAGATCATGATGTTGATTATGCTGCAAGCCAACCTAATATAATACTTGGTGATACTGCTATGAATTTTACAGAAGGGGAAGGAAAAAAACATATTGCTATACCTTTTGGAAGTGAGAATGAAGATAATAATTGGTATTTTCAAACAACCTTTCCTCCATATGTAATATTTTGTAGATTACAAGATCCTGCTGGACTGCCCGAACATAATGAAATACAAGGTTGTCCTAACTCAATGGCAGAAAATCATAGTATACACCAAAACCACATTACTAATATTCCTATAAATAAACCAAATTAAGAGATTACTAATGCGATATTTATTACTATGTACTATAATATAATGAAATCTGACAATAGGTTTTGTACAAATAAATTACTAATGATATAATTAATGGAGATGTATCATGAAAAAAATTATTTTTTACTTATCTTTATTTATAAATTGTAATGCATATGCAGATTTAACAGAAAAAGATGCTGTTTGCAAAGAGTTAACTGATTGTGGCTTTGTAAAAATATCTGCCTTAAGTTATCCAGCAGTTAGTAACCCTGATAGTTGTGAATACAAATTATTAAAGGCATATATGGAAAAACTTAAAGGAGAACAAGAACCAAATGCAAAAATTTTATATGATGTATCTTGTAAAATAAGAGAAAAATGCTGTTTTCATCAAGCGAATGATATCGCAAATAATTTGCTAGCCAGATCGTTGCAAAAAGGTTTTGTTCCTGGAGCTGCAAGTAGTTTAGTCGAAATGGGATTATTATCCTCTGTGATTGATCAAAATATTTTGGAACGGGTTGGTATAAATTTCTCTGATATCTCCTCCATTCTAAAAATAATGCTATATGCATTAGATTACAAAAATGGGTATGAGCATACAAAATATTTAATAGATGAAGGAGATGAATTCGGAAATTATCGATACAAAGATGCTGTTTTAAGTGTAACCGCAAATATAAATAGCATATATAATAATGAAAGTAGCTCGCATAGTCATCTTACGTTGATTGTAGAAAGTGCTATTGCAATTTCTCTTACGTTGAAAGCATTAATAATTACCCCCTGCAGTAGTAACAACATCTATTATTCAATCTATAATGGAAAAAATAATAGATGAAACTCCTTTTTTTAAAGCTAATACAATATTTGTAGAAAAGTCATTTAAAGATTCTATAATTCCAATAGTAGAAACATTATATATTAATAAATTATAATATACGAAAATAAATAAAAATATCTACGTAGATGTAATTGTCGATTTCTTACCCAGCGTCTCTTGGAGATTTATCTTTTACAAGAAATACCAATACAACAGCAAGGAGCAAAGTCACAAATACAGATGATAATCCGAATATAAAATCATGTAAGCTGTATACTTTTATTCCGTTTTCTATAGTTCCGTTCCAAGATGTGTCGATCAGATA
>CAJOEB010000115.1:0-2759 GCA_905233775.1 uncultured Alphaproteobacteria bacterium
TATTCTAAGCTGGCCATGATTTTTTACAAGTTAAGTCACGTATCTCTTGAAAACAGTTTTGTTCGCGAATATCCGATACCGACAGAATTCAGTCACGTTATTGGGTATACGACAAAAAGCCGAAATTATCTGCAATCATTGAGCGGACAAACGGGAATTGAAGCATTTGAAGAAGATCGGTTGGTTGGTATTCCGGGAAACGTCAAAGTAGAAATCAATTCAGTTGGTAAAAAAATGCGCATTATCGAGTCTATTGCACCTGTTGATGGTGAAGATGTGATTATTACTATAAATTCCGATCTCCAAAAATTCGCATATGATTTGATTTCAGCGGAAAAAGCAGGTGCATGTGTTGTTTTGGATATAACAAACGGCGATATTTTGGCACTGGTTTCTGCTCCCAGCGTTGATCCAAATCCTATTGCATCAAAAATTTCTCAAAAGGAATGGAACGCTCTTATGAATGATCCATTAAAGCCGTTAATCAATAGAGCAACAGGCGGTTTATATCCTCCGGGATCTGTTTTTAAGATAGTTACAGTGTTGGCTGCTCTCGAGAAGAAAATAATCTCACCGAATGATATTGTTTTCTGTTCAGGAGGTGTAGTTGTAAACGGCAATACGTTTCATTGCTGGAAACGAGCAGGGCACGGAAAAGTGAATGCTTATGATGCTCTAAGATACTCTTGCGACTGTTATATATTTGAGGTAGCTCGAAAATTAGGCATAAATGCAATCGTTGAGTACGCTAAAAAACTCGGTTTCGGCAGTAAAACAGGCATAGAAATTCCAAACGAAAGTGCCGGTTTGCTACCCAGCAAGCAATGGAAGTTGTTACGATACGGAAGCTCTTGGAAACCGTACGAAACAATCATAACAGCGATAGGACAAGGAGCTTTGTTAGCCACTCTCATTCAATCCGCAACAATGATGGGAAAGATATATACAGGCAACTACAATTTCAGACCGTCTTTAATAAAAAACGGAAATAAAAGGTTTTATTCATCAAGCATAGATCCTATTAACAGTAAAAGTGTTGAAGTAATAAAAGAATCACTGTTTCAGGTTTGTAATAAAGGTGGCACGGCATCAGGATCATGCCGAACAGAATACGGTATATCAGGAAAAACAGGATCGTCTCAGGTTAGACGATTGCGAAAAGGCGAAGAAGGAAGAAGTCAGGACACATTTCCGTGGAATCAACGAGATCATGCTTTTTTCGTAGGATGCGCGCCATATAATCATCCGCGTTATGTCGTGGCAGTTATGGTAGAACACGGAGGTAGTGGATCTGCAAAAGCGGCTCCTATTGCACGTAAAATTTTTGATAAGCTGATTTTATCAAACCAACAAGATAAAAATGATAATAAACAAGACAAAAATGATTATAGTAATGATAATAGTACATCAATTAATAGTACATCAATAACATTAATGACATCGACTGGCGGAAATGAAAAACATTGAAACAAAAAATCATCGTTTGTTTTTAGATGAATTCAAGATCTTGTTTGCTCTATTATTTTTTCTCATTATCATCGGTTTTATTGGGCAACTTAGCGCAAGCAACGGCGAATTCAGTATATCAGTTCGAAAACATCTGTTGCGCATGATTTCAGGATTTGTTGTTTTGTATGCGGTGTATTCTTGCCGTTTAAAGTTGTTTTACAATTACGCTTATGTTTTTTATGCAGTTGCATTATTTGCGCTGGTTTTAGTCGAGATACTTGGCATAATACGGCTGGGAGCACAACGATGGATCAATCTCGGAGCATTAACAATACAACCATCTGAACCAATGAAAATATCGCTAATTTTGGCTCTTGCTCGTTATTATTCCCTGTTAACATCATACGAAATAAATGAGCTGAAAAGTCATATTGTCCCTATTTTTCTTATTTTGGTACCATCCATATTGGTTTTGAAACAACCGGATCTTGGAAGTGCGTTTCTTTTGTTTTGCAGTGGCGTTGGAGTATTATTTTTATCTGGTTTTCCGAAAAGAATATTCGCGACTATAGTTGGAACAGGTATATTTGCATGTCCATTTTGTTGGTTTTTTCTGCACGATTACCAAAAAAACAGAATTTTGACTTTTTTAGATCCCGACAGAGACCCATGCGGAACAGGTTATCATGTTTTGCAATCGAAAATAGCCATAGGATCTGGCGGTTTTTGGGGCAAAGGCTTTTTATGCAGTACTCAAAGTAAACTCGATTTTCTTCCGGAAAAAAATACTGATTTTATCTTTACAACAATTACCGAAGAATTTGGTTTTATAAGCGGATGCGTAATAATTCTGCTTTTTGCGGCGCTTATTGCATATTTTTTCTGGGTTGCGATGAAAGAAAAAAATACGTTTGCAAAACTAATGTGCAGTGGTCTTGGAATTTTGTTGTTTCTGCATGTTTTTGTTAATATAGCTATGGTTATGGGAGTTCTTCCGGTAGTTGGAATTCCTCTGCCGTTTTTATCATATGGAGGTAGCTCAATGCTGACATTTATGGTAAGCTGTGGATTAATAATGTCTGCATTAGCTAACAGAAGAAACTAGAAAAATTAGCGCAGTCGGGGGAATAAATGTTATCAGGAGTACATTTTTGTGTCGGAAAATAAATCATCTTCATCTACACATGTAAAAAAATCGACCTCCGTTGTTCTGCTTTTTCTAAAACGTCTTTTTACAAACAACTTATTTTGGTGGGGGTTGTTTTTTTCTGCAATATGTTGTTCGATTTTCTTTCTGAAAGATAAATTTA